>JBIIFW010000327.1:0-3463 GCA_044236985.1 Bradymonadia bacterium
CCGCTCCATCCCGGGCCTCCAACGGGCCGAGATCATGCGGCCCGGCTACGCGGTCGAATACGACTTCGTGAACCCGCAACAGCTCGACCCCACCCTCGAACTCCGCGCCCTCCCCGGCCTCTATCTGGCGGGCCAGATCAACGGCACCTCGGGCTACGAAGAGGCCGCCGCGCAGGGTCTGATGGCAGGTATCAACGCTGCCCGCGCCATCGCCGAAAGCAGCGCGATCGTCCTCGGCCGCGACCAGGCCTACATCGGCGTCCTCATCGACGACCTCGTCACCAAGGGCGCAACCGAACCCTACCGCATGTTCACCTCGCGCGCCGAGTTCCGCCTCCTGCTCCGCGAAGACAACGCCGACCAGCGCCTCTCGCCCATTGGCAACAGCATCGGCCTGCTCCCCGATTGGGCGCTCGCAAAGATGCAGACCAAGAAGGCCGAGATCGACCGCTGCGTCCACCTCATCGAAGGCGCCCAGATCGACCCGAGCGACGCCAACAAGGCCATCCTCGCCGAGCTCGGCTGGGGCGCCCTCGACAAGAGCGTCACCGCCCAGGCCCTCCTCAACCGGCCCGACACGAGCGTCCGCGGACTTGCAGCGCTGCTGCCCGGCCACGGCCTCGACAGGCTCCCCGACGACATCGCCGAGTGCGTCGAAGTGGTGGCGCGCTACAGCGGCTACCTCGGTCGGCAGACGGCCCAGGCCGCCTCGCTCGCCAACACCGACCGCGTCCTCATCCCCGCAGACCTCGACTACGCCACCGTCCCCGGACTCTCGAGCGAGGTGCGCGAAAAACTCATCCGTGTTCGCCCTCATTCGCTCGGCCAGGCAGGGCGCATTCAGGGCGTCACTCCGGCCGCAATCACCAATCTTTGGATGTGGCTTCGACGCGGAGGCGAAGGTCGAGTAGAGGGCGCCCATGGCCTCTGACATCCGACCCGTTTTCGCCCTCCCCGCCGCCGATCTCATCCGCGAGCGTCTCGCCACCGCAATCCGAAACAGGACGCCGCTCGCGGCCGACACGGAGACCAACGCCTACCGCCTCGTGCATGGCGAAGGCGACGGCCTGCCCCACCTCTTCATCGACCGCTTCGCCGACGGCGCCGTCATTCACCTCCGCGATGCCGCCTGGATGAACGACGACGCAGCCCGTGCCATCGGAGCCGCGCTCGCTGCTGCCGGCCTCTCCTGGCTCCGCATGATGCTCGACATCGGCCGCAAAGAGCGGGCCGAACGCGACGCCGAGGCCGAACTCCGCTGGGAGTCGATCGCCCGCCGCGAAGGACTCGGCGAAACCCCCAAGCGGGTGGTCGCCAAGGAGTCCGGGCGTAGCTTCTCCATCCGGCCGCTCGAGCCCTTCGCGCCCGGTCTCTTCCTCGACATGCGCGCCCCCCGCGCCGCGCTCGCCGAACGCTGGAACGACCGCCGCGTCCTCAACCTCTTCTCCTACACCTGCGGCTTTGGCGTCATGCTCACCCGCGGCAACCAGGTCACCCATGTCGACAGCTCCAAGCGGGCATTGCTCTGGGGCCAGGAGAACTACGAACTGGGCGGCCTCAACCCCGCCCGAGACCGCTTCGTGCACGGCGACGTCTTCGGCTTCATGGCCGAGGCCGCCGAGAGCGGCGACCGCTGGGATGCCATCATCCTCGACCCGCCGGTGCACAGCCAGGGCAAGAGCGGGCGCGCCCGCACCTTCACCCTGCGCCGCGACTTCGGTTGGCTCCTCGAGAAGGCGCTCGATCTGCTCGCCAAGGACGGCGAACTCTTCGTCTCCACCAACTACGCAGACCTGAGCCACGACGCCTTCCGCTCCCTCGTCGTCGGCGTCTCCCGCGACTGGGACTACTGGCTCGAGAAGCAGTGGTCGGCAGCCATCGACTTCCCCGGCCCGCAGGGCAAGCCCCACCTCAAGACGGCCCTCCTCCGACCCCGCGTCGCGGGCACCTCGCCCGGTCGAAAGAACCACACCCTGTCGCGCCGCGAGAAGGGCTTCGAGGAGCCCTCCGCAACCATGGAGCCCCGCCCCAACGCACGGCCGCCCAAGCCTGCGAAGCCTGTCTTCAAGCCCGCCCCCAAGCCCTCCGGCAAGCACTCCGCGGCAGCCGCAGCCGCAGCAGCAGAGGCACCCGGAAAGGCATGGGGCAAGGAGGCGCCCAAGGGCCGGCCGGCCAAGTCCGACAGCCGCCGCGCGGGAACGCATGAGACCGGTCGTCCCGACCCCAACGCCGCGCCCAAGCAGTCGGTGCAGCGGAGCAAGCCAACCAACCGGCCGCCTACCAACCGCACCAAGAAGCGCTCGCGTTAGAGCGTCTCCGCTGCGCAGTCCACGACGCGCACCGCATAGGACCAGCGGCCGCCCACCGTTGTGACGGAGACAAGGTACTCGCCTGGCGGCGTCGGGGCCTCCGGCATAAGCGCCAGCGAGGCCCAACTCCCCTCGCCGACGCGCTGCGCCGGGTAGTTCGAGAAGGGCACCTCCAGCCCACTCAACGCCGCCGTCACCACCACCTCGGCGCCCTCAAGCGACGCCGTAGAAGCGAACGACCAGAGCCGTGGCAACCAGGTCGCAGGAAATGGCCCCGGCCCGGGATAGGCCACAAACGCCGGCGCGGGCCGCGGCACATAGCCGCGAACATAGACGGCCGCCGCGTCGCCCACACGCGCCAAACCAACCCCGTCTAACACAGGATCAAGCATCCACATCCGATTCGCGAGCGTTGCATCGTCAGGCGCATCCACAAACAGAGCGACCGCCTGCGATACGCTTGTCACACCCAGCGCGTGGCTCGTCCAGCGGTAGGCCGTGCCCGTCTCCTCCGTGTAGCAGGCCCAGCTCCGCTCAGGCACCGGCGCCACGCTCCGGTTGCGCCCCATCATCAGCGCGACCTGCTCTGCCAACCGCTGGTGCGCAGCAAGCGTCCCCACCTCTGCCACGCCAGCGAGCCACCGCGAGGCGTTCAGCCGCGCGAGCGCAGCCGACACCTCCGCAGCTTCGGTCGGCACTTCATCGCAGAGGTCCGGAACACCGAGCCCCGCGGAGGCGCCATCGCCGCCGCGCTCCACCTCAAGCCACCGCTCGCACACCGCCTCCACCGTCCGCGACGCCTGGACGGAGACCGATGGGTCGGTCTCGTCGCAGGCCGCAAACGCCGTCGTGGTGAGGGCAACCAGCAGGATGGAGCTGTGAAGACTTCGCATGACCTCCATCTTTGCGGCTTCCACATGCAGTGCAAGCCCCAAACGACCGCCGCTTTCCGCACGCGACAACCCGCCAATGCGGCCCGCAACGGTTGACGGCGCGCGCCGACCTTGCGATGAACAGCCGCCCGCGCATGCGGCGAACAACCTCGTGGTGACACATGTCTGAGCAAGCCCTCTCCCTCCTCGACGCAGACCTCAGTGCCCTCCTTGGCGCACCGCTCGAGGCCCCCGCAAGCGCACTCGGCGCCGGCGACATCG
>JBIIFW010000328.1:0-3459 GCA_044236985.1 Bradymonadia bacterium
GGCAACTTTGCTCCGCTGAGGGATGGAAAGAGCCCCGCTGCGCGGGCCCGCGGTTACTTCGACAAGGTCAAGCGGGAGAACCCCTTCTCCCTCTTCACCAACGGCGGTGACGACTTCGAGAAGGGCTCGGTTGCCGAGCTCCGCTCCTCCGGCCAGGCCACGCTCGATTACATCGAGGCCATGAACTACGATGTCCGCTGCATCGGCAACCACGACTTCGCCTGGAGCGCCGATAGCGTCCTCGACTTCACGCGCGCGGGCTCCGGAAAGGTGGTCTGCTCGAACGTCGAATACACGGGCGCGAACCCCGAGCGCTGGGGCGCACTCCCCTTCACCTCCATCACGGTTGGCTGCCTCACCATCGGCTTCTTCAGCCTCGTCTCCAAGCCCTGGAACGAGCGCAACGAACAGTACACCGGCGACTTCTTCGCAACCGACTTCCCCGCCCGCTGGGACTGGAGCGAGCGCGCCCGCGAGATCGTCACCGCACACCGCAGCGAGGTCGACCTCATGGTCTGCATCTCCCACCTCGGTAACGGCGGCGATGAGGCGCTCGCGGCCGAGGTCGACGGCATCGATGTCATCCTCGGCGCCCACTCCCACACCGTCCTCATGCGCGAGGAGCTGGTCAACAACACCATCATCATTCAGTGCGGCTCGAGCCTCGGCTGGGTGGGTCGGCTCGACCTCGACTTCGACCTCACCACGCGGGCCCTCACGACCCATCGCTACCGGATGACGCCGAACATCCCGGGCACCCTGCCCGAGAGCCCGCGCGTCGCGCAGGCCATGACAGAGATGCTGGAGCGCCACGCGCCGGCAGCCCACGAGACCGTCGCCCGCTGCACCGCTCCGCTTGCTGCAGCCGCCATCGCCGACCTCACCTCACGCGCCGCCATCGAGGTGGCCGGTGTGGATGCAGCCATGACCGACACGACCACCGTCTGGACCACCTGGGGCGCGGAGGGCATCACCGAGCAGGACCTTGCCGACACCTACAAGGTCGAGCGCCAGCCCGCCGGCACGCCCGGCTTCAACGGCTTCTACACCGCAGAGGTCACGGGCGAGGCGCTCGAGCTCATCCGCCAGAGTGCCAATGACCGTTGGCGGTTCGCAGGTCCGGCGACCATCGACCCGACCGCCACCTACCGGATCGCCGTGCAGAAGATCCTGGTCTTCAATGCCGATGTCTATCTGCTCCCAGGCGTCGTCTTTGGCAGCGAGGCCTTCTTCCTCGAGGCGTGGGAGCTGCTCGAGCGCTTCGGCCGCCTCCGTGCAGCGGCCGGTCTGCCCTTCAACGAGGCCTGAGCAGCCTCTCCGGAAGCTGCCGCCTGCGGCTTCGGGTTGTGCTGCCACCCGGAACGATTCGAGGCCGGTTGAGCCACCCTGCTGGGCAACGCAAACGGCCTCTGCTTGTTGCTTGCCGACCCGCGCATGGGAGGTCGGCGCCTGTGACTACTTCGTCAGCGTCAGCGAATCGAGCTGCGTGCCGTCGAGGCGATAGGCGTTGATGTTCAGGGTGCGGTCGCTCACGTCGACCATGAGGTAGTTCTCGGTCTTCTCGGAGATCTCAGTCCACCAGCCCGCGCCATTGTCGTAGAGCGGTGCGCCGACGCCGGCCGCCACGATGAATACGGTGCCTTCGCCCGGCGCCACGACGGCCCCGTTGCGGACGGGGCGTGAACGCTCGTAGTTGTGGTCGTGGCCGTTGAAGACAAGGTCCACGTTGTGCTTGTCGA
Organism: Bradymonadia bacterium; assembly: GCA_044236985.1. Classification (GTDB taxonomy): domain Bacteria; phylum Myxococcota_A; class Bradymonadia; order REDH01; family REDH01; genus CAIWGR01. The sequence goes on from JBIIFW010000328.1 coordinate 1,740, forward strand.
CGATGGGCAACCAGAAACTCTGCAGGTCGCGCGCAGAACCGTGTCTGGTCGAGGCGCTGTAGAGCGGGCGGTGGTTGAGGAGGACCTTCCAGGTGGCGTCGGCATTCGCCTCGAGCGAGGCGTCGAGGAAGGCCTTGTAGGTGGTGCCGAGCTGGGTGCTCTCGTCGATCGGGGTGTCGCACATGGAGACGACCACAAGGTTGCCGTAGCGCATCACGAAGTTGCGCTCGCGGTCGGGCAGCGCGAACTGAGCGAAGTAGGTCACGACAACCTGGTCATGGTTGCCGTTGGTGGGCACGAAGGGGATCTGCGAGAGAGCGTTGGAGCCCTTCTGGAACCAGAGGTCCCACTGCGCCTGAACAGGACCGACATCGACGGCGTCGCCTGAGAAGAGCATGAAGTCTGCCCCCCGCTCGAGGATTTGGTCAGTCGCCGTCTTCCAAGAGTCGTAGGTAGGGGAGCGGGTGTCGCCGACGACTGCGAAGGAGAAGGGGTCGTTGCTGCCCTTGTCAGGCGCCGTCACAAAGCTCTTCACCTCGCTCCAGCCACCCTCGCCACCAACCTTGTAGTAGTAGGTCTTGGAGGGCTCGAGGTCGCACATGTGGACCTCGTGGGTACGGCGACCGGTCAGACCCGAGTAGGAGAAGTTGTAGCCGTAGTACTCACGGTCGAGCGCGTCGGGCGACTCGCCGAGCTGTACGACCGACGAACGGTTGGCCTCCGAGGTCACCCAGAGCAGCGCGGCAGTGCGCGCGGCGTCGTCGGTGGGGAAGGTGATGCGGACAACCTGCGGGAGGTCGGTCGATGTGCCGCAGCTGAGGCGACGCTTGGAGGTACCAAGCAGTTTGGGCACTTCGTAGCTGCAGGAGCGGGGCACATAGGCGGTGTCGAACTCGCCCGTCAGTTCACAGTCGCGGGCGATGTAGTTTCCGTTGGCGTCCACAGGCTCCAACGAGAGCTCTTCCGCGCCACTGCCCGAACCGTCGGAGCCGCTGTCCGCGCCGGCGTTGTCGGTGTCGCTGCCCGAACCGTCGGCGCCTGCATCAGCAGCGACCACCGGCTCGGTGTCTAGGCGAGAGCAGCCCGTCAGCATCATCATTCCAATCAACAGCAAAATGGTCGCACGCATCGTTCTGCCTCCTGACAAGGATCGTTGCGATTCGCTCTAGGGTGGTCCCTGAACAGTGCGCAACTCTGCCGAATCACTTTGCCAAAAAGTCGCATTTGCAACCTCGCTTCGCCACAATCTATCGCCACCCTGTGGCTCTCACGCGAGGTACCCCATGCGCCGTCTCTCTCTGCTCACCCTCCTGCCGCTCCTCACCCTTCTTGCCCCGTCGGCGGCCAACGCCATCGATGTTGTGAAGCTGGAGGACGGCACCCGCTTCGCCTTCTCGGGATATGCGCAGCCCTACTTCCGCATCGTCGAGAACCCCTGCCAGCAGACGCTCACGGAAGGAACAGAGGCCGCTCCCGGCAAGCCCACCTGCACCCGCTCCGTCATCCCCGACGGCTTCGGCCTGCAGCATGTGCGGCTCGTCTTTGAGGGCGAAAACCCGGGCCGCGGCAAGCTGAACCTCGAGATCGCGACCTCGCCCAACGTCGAGCTCGTCGAGATGGACGTTGGCTTCGACCTCACGCCCAACACGGTGCTCCGCGTCGGCCGCATGAAGGTCCCCTACAGCCGCGGCGGCCTGGTCTCCGAGAGCCGCACTCAGTT
>JBIIFW010000329.1:0-3446 GCA_044236985.1 Bradymonadia bacterium
AACTCCTTCCCCGCACCGAAGGCCAGCGCACGGACGGGCGACCGGGCCGGGGCCGTGCGGGCGAGCAGCGCGAGCAGCGGCCCGTCGCCGCGCAGGTAGGCGACCGAGGCCATCCGCTGCAGCCAGACGGAGGGGATGCCCCAGGTGGCCGCGACCGTCTGGAAGGCGTCGCTGTCGCGGCTCCACTGCGCCGCGCTGGCGCCGGCAAGCGAGGCCACGAGCCGGACCCTGGTAAGGTCGCAGCCCGGCTCGAAGGTGGCGGGGAGCGTGGGCTCCGGCAGGCCGTGGAGCGCTGCGATCGCAACGGCAAAGCCGAGCAGCGCAGGCTGGCGGCTGGTCGGCGGGAGCGAGGCTGCGTCGGGCTGCTCTCGACGGGAGGCGAGCCGGTGTGAGGGGATGGCAAGCTCCAGCTCCCGCCAGGGCTCGAGCGCGGCCAGATCCGCGGCCGACGAGGGCATGCAGCGGGCATCGAGGAGCGACGCGAGCAGCCCCTCGGCGGCCAGCAGTCCCCGCACCAGCTCCTGCGACGGCGAGCCACCGTGAGCACCCTCCCGGGCCAGACGCGCCAGCAGCCCGTCGAGCTCGACGGCCACCTGCGAACCAACCACCCCCTCCGCGACCGAGGCCGCCAGCAGCGCCCGCTCGAAGACCAACTCATCATCCTGCAGCGCAGCCACTGCTGCAGTCGCCCGCTCCACCAGCGGCCGCGACGGCGAGGCGATGCTGACCATGCCGAGCGCGCTGCCGAGCCGTGCCCGTTTCCAGGCTGCGAGGCCGGCCGCACCCACCTCGATGCGCCGTTCGCCAAGCCGGAAGGTGGTGCCCGGCTCCAGCCGCGCCCAGGCCCGCGCCTCTGCCGTCGGTGGCTCGGCTGCGCCCAACGGTGCCGACGCACCGAGGAGGGCCACCATCAGAAGGTATGAGATGCGCAGCCACATGCAGGTCGCTCGATTCGCTTGCCCTCTCCGCGCCCTATGCCTAGCCCCTGAGGGTGAGGCCGTCGAGCCTCGCGATCCGGCCCAAGCGGCTGCACCCCCGACGAGTCAGCCCATGACCCTCTCGCTTGGCGAGCGTTTCAAGCCAGACTTCCCGATGCTCCAGCAGCTGGTGCACGGAAAGCCCTACACCTACCTCGATACCGCAGCGACCGCCCAGAAGCCGCAGCTGGTCATCGACCGCATGGAGCGGTTCTACGCCACCGAGTACGCCACCGTCCGGCGCGGCGTCTACGCCCCCTGCCAGGTGGCGACCCAGATGTATGAGGCGGCCCGCGAGCGCTGCCGCGCCTTCGTGAACGGCAGCTCCGTCACCGAAATCATCTTCGTCCGCGGCAGCACCGAGGGGCTCAACCTCATCGCCAGCAGCCTGGGCCGGCTCGCGCTGAAGCCGGGCGACGAGGTGGTGGTCACCGAGATGGAGCACCACGCCAACATCGTCCCCTGGCACATGGTCTGCCAGCTCACGGGGGCCACGCTCAAGGCCATCCCCATCACCGACGCCGGCGAGCTGCAGCTCGAGGCGCTGGCCACGGTCATTACCGACCGCACCCGCATCGTCTCGCTCACCCATGTCTCCAATGTCCTCGGCACCCACAACCCTGTGGAGCTGGTCGCCAAGCGGGCCCGCGAGGTAGGCGCCTATGTGGTGGTCGACGGCGCGCAGAGCTCGCCCCACCTCGACATCGATGTGCAGGCGCTCGACTGCGACTTCTTCGTCTGCTCGTCGCACAAGCTCTACGGACCTTCGGGCGCCGGCTTTGTCTGGGGCCGCGAGGAGATCCTCCGCGAGATGCCACCCTACCAGGGCGGCGGCGAGATGATCGACCATGTCTCCTTCGACCGGGTCACCTACGACGAGCCCCCCTACCGGTTCGAGGCGGGCACGCCCCCCATCGCCCCAGTCATCGGGATGCATGCGGCGCTCGACTACCTCGACGCCATCGGCAAGCCGGTGATTGCCGCCTGGGAAGACCACCTGCTCCGTCTGGCGACGGCAGAGCTCGAGCAGATCCCCGGCCTGCGCATCTTCGGCAACGCGGCCCACAAGTCGGCGGTCATCGCCTTTGTGATGGACGGAGTTGCCTCGATGGACATCGGCATGGTGCTCGATCGCGAGGGCATCGCCGTGCGCGTGGGCCAGCACTGCGCGCAGCCGCTGCTCCGCCGGCTCGGCGTCCATGCAACGGCACGCGCCTCCTTCGGCCTCTACAACACGGAGGAGGATGTGGCCCGGTTCGTCGAGGCGGTGCGCGAGGCCAAGGAGCTGCTCGCCTGAGCCGCACGGAAGATCCTCGATGCTGCCAAAACCGGCCCGCAACGGCACCTGCACCGCCAGAAATGGCCCCGAACAGGCCGCCATTGTCTTGACTTCGCCCACCGCTCTCCCCTAAGACCTCCCCTCCCGAACCCACCGCTTCCGGTGTGATCTCGGCCCAGGACCGGTCCGCGCGACCCCTCCCCTTTGTGATTGCCATGGCCCGTAAGTGTTCACTCACCGGTAAGCGCCGCAACGTCGGCATGAATGTTTCGCACTCGCACGTCCGTACCAAGACCGTGCAGCTGCCCAACCTTCAGACCAAGCGCGTCTGGTTCGAAGACGAGGCCCGCTTCGTCCGCATCCGTCTCTCCTGCCGTGCCCTCCGCACCATCTCGAAGAAGGGCCTCTCGCGCTTCCTTCGCGACGAGGGCATGACCATCCGCGACGTGGCCTAAACCGCCACTCGGCGCGCAACTCTCCGGAGCTAGCACGCTGCACCGCAGGCCGATCTCACCGATCGGCCTTTCGCGTTTTTGCTCCCGCTCCTGCGACCCCATGCAGCTCCAACGCACCTCCTCGATCGCACCCGACGCAGGCGGCCCACCGCCCCTGCTTCTGCAGACCGACGCCGTCACGGCCGCTGGGTGGCTCCTCGCGCAGCAGCTCCGCCCCGACCTCATCTACATCGACCCCCCCTTCGCCACGGGCCGCAACTTCGCCCTCGCCCACCGCGAACATGAGGCCTCCGCCCACCTCGACGGCGGCACCCTCGCCTACCGCGACGCCTGGGCCGGCGGCCTCGACGGCTACCTCGCAGAGATGGAGCGCTGGCTCATCGCCATCCATGCCGCGCTCGACGACGAGGGCAGCCTCATCCTCCACTGCGACCACCACGCCGCCCCCTACCTCGCCCTGCTCTGCGACCGGATCTTCGGCTTCGGCGACCGGGCGAACGGCGGCCCCGGCTTCCGCAACGAGCTCATCTGGAGCTACGGCCTCGGTGGCTCCAGCCCACGCTGCCACGCCAAGAAGCACGACACCCTGCTCTGGTACAGCAAGGGGAGCCGCTGGTTCTTCGAGCCCCACATGATCCCCGCCACCTCCCAGCGACTCGCCGGCAAGCTCAAGAAGGGAACCTCCATCTGGGAGATCCCCTCCATCAACAACATGGCCAAGGAGCGGACAGGCTA
>JBIIFW010000330.1:0-3442 GCA_044236985.1 Bradymonadia bacterium
AGCAACGGCGGCAGTCTCGACTGTGTTATGGCAGTAGAGGCAGTCCATGCCCATCTCACCCGCGTGCAGCTTGTGGCTGAACGGTACGGGCTGCTCGGGCCGGTAACCAACATCTGTGAACTGAGGCGAACCCCAGTACCACAGCGCGCCTCCAAGCGACGCTACCAAGAGGGGAACCACCGCCGCAATGGCAAGCGGGATCCGATTCGACCAACGGGGAAAAATCTGTGCCACGGAGACTACCCTCTATTGTGACCAGCGCGGGTCTGACCCGCTTACAGCTACCTCTGAACAGATAAACTGAATGAACCTTCATTCAGCCGACTTTCTACAATCTCCCGATGCCTCTCTCATCGGGCTCCGGCTACCTCGCGCCGCTCCGACCTTACCGTGCCTCCTGAACTCCCCATGACGCGCGGTGCGAAGGGGGGAGCGAAGGCAGATTCGCGTGAGGCGCGTGTAGCAATCGGGCCTCCACCACGCAACATTTCTTTGCCACTTTTGTCGCACTTCAGCCGTTTGCACGGTCGTCCGCTAACGCCCTAAGCCGCCGCACCCCGCGGCGAACGGACCATCATACTTCTCCCCAAAAACATGGCGCGCGCGGTGGTAGGCCTCATCTCCCGCATGCTCTCCCGTCAGCGGATAGAGGCCCCGCAGCTGACCCTCCTGATCCACCAGCAGGATCCTGCTTGCAAGCCTCACAAAGTCGCCATCCGCGCTCCCTTCCGGCGCCTGGGCAACCGCCGCAGCGCTGGCCGCAACGGCGAGGAGTTCGCCGGGCGCCACAACCGCCCGCCTCAGATCGGCGTCGGTCGGCGCAGCTACCGCAGCGGCATTCCCGCCACTCATCACGACCACCGGCACGGGCACCTTGGTGTGAAACAGCCCCTGTGCGATCCGAACCGTCACAGGATCCGGCTGCTGACAGGCGGCGCGCTCGGCACAGTCGGCGGGTACAATCTGGAGCAGGTAGGCTCGGCCCGCGAGCGATTCGCTCGACAGAGGCTCACCGCTGGCGCTCTTCCAGGCTGCGAGCTGCCCCAGCACCGGCGGCGGCTCGGGGATACGCCGCATGCAGTCGCGGGTTAGGGTCATGAGAAGCGCCATCGCCACAAAAGCAGAAGCGTAGGGATAGCGACCAAAGGGGCCCATCTTGCTCCGCGCATAGAGCGCGAAGTCGGTGAGCGGATCGTCGCTCGTCGCCGGCTTCGGCTGCTCTGGCGCAGGCTGCTCGCTCACCGCGGCACCCAGGCGTCGAGGATCAGCGCCAGCGTAAGCGCCGGCAGATAGATCAGCGATGCCAGAAAGAAGCGGCGCGCCCAGGCGTTGGTCGGGTGGGGTTCAAAGCCCCGCATGCTGAGCACAAAGAAGGCACCTCCGGCGACAGAGGCGACCACAAAGTAGAAGAAGCCTGCCACCTGCATCGGCACCAGCAGCAGGCTGATGGGCACCAGCAGCAGCGAGGAGACGAGCGCCTGCACCTTGGTCGTCTCTTCGCCCATGACGACGGGGACGATCACGATGCCCGCAGCCTGATAGTCATCGCGACGGTAGAGCGAGATCGCCAGGAAGTGGGGGATCTGCCAGAGAAAGAGGATGGCGAAGAGCACCACGCCCGGGGCACCGATACTACCCGACGCAGCGGCCCAGCCAATAAGTGGTGGCATCGCGCCGGGAATCGCACCGATGGGCAGCGACCAAGAGGTAACCCGCTTGAGCGGCGTGTAGACCAAGACATAGGAGAACATGGAGGCTAGGGCGAGCCAGGCCGACAGCGCGTTGACCTGTGTGGCGAAGAGCCAGACCGAGGCGACGCCCGTGACAAGAGCGAAGAGGCCCGCTGTCGCCGGCTTCATGCGGCCGGACGGGAGCGGCCGGTTGCGGGTGCGCTCCATGAACTTGTCGCTCTCCCGCTCCCAGAGCATGTTCCAGGCGTTGGAGGAGGCGACCACCAGGCTCAGGCCCAGGAAGGTCCAGAGCCAGACTGCCAGCGGCGCTGTCCCCGGGGCCAGCCAGAGACCGCCCGAGGCCTCCACCAGACACATGATGACAATGCCGGGTTTGGAGAGGGCGATGAGATCGCGCAGCGACTGTTGCAAGGCTTTCACGGGGGAGGCCGGTCGAAGCCGGCGCGTTCAGGTGGGGTCGCGTCGCACCAGATGCAAGCGCGGCCGCGATCCGTCAGTCGAGCTCTTGGTTGATCAGCATGCCTGGCGATCCGATCACCGCAGCGTCAACCACATGCGCCAACCGGCCGAAGGTGGAGAAGTTGGCGTCGCCGTCGAGGTTGCCAAAGGCGTAGGCGGTGAAGGTCGAGGCGTTGTTCTGCCCATCGCTCCGGTACTGGTAGGCGAAGTAGTGTGCATCCTCGAAGGCGAAGTTTAGCGCCATCCAGCTCGGCTGAGCATCCCATAACGCCACGCCCGTCACAACCTTCTGCGGCCCCAGCGTCGCGGGGTTTGGCATGGGGCCGACGGAGCCGGGGAACTGGTTGGGGATGGGCGCACCCGTCGGACCGAAGCGGTCGGTCAGGAAATAGGCGACCGAGCCATCGAAGAGCTTGCGCACGCTCATCGTCGCTTCCGTCGTCTTGGCCCGGATCATGAACTTGAGGAAGTTCGGTATGGCGACCGAGGCGATCACGCCGAGGATGGCGATGACGATCATCAACTCGATGAGCGAAAATCCTCGGCTGGGGGGCGCCTGTTTCATAGAGGCTGCCCTATGCAATCTCGTCCCCGATTGCACGCATTTTTGGAATGACTTCCGCTGCGCCGGAGGGCGCGCTGTAGCAGGCCGCCTGCCAGACAAGGGCGAGCCAGACGAAGTTGGCGGTCGCGAGGTGGACGAGCTGCATCCAGCCAGGGGCGCTGAGCCAGATGTTTGCTACGCCGATCACGGTCTGCAGGAGGATGCCGGCGACCACCAGTCGGCCTGCGCTCCGCGTGGGTGCCGGCGCCGCCGCCGCCGCCGCCCCAACATGCAAGATCCAGAGTGAACCCACCACGGCCACGACCGGATGGATCAGCCGTGCCCGCTCCAGAAAGTGGGCCGATGCCTCCGACGGCACGAGGTGCTCGACCGAGGCGCCGAAGATGATGGGGAAGAGGGTGTCGCCCAGCGCCGTCACCGCACCCATTGCACAGATGACCATGTAGACGAGCCCGGCCAGCAGGGTGTTTCGGAGGCCCCTCCGGTCTGCCGCCTCCGCGGGAGCCGGCGCCAGCGCCAGACCAACCATGGCGATGCTGCCGACCAGCAGGAGCGTGTTAACGAGGTGGAGGGCGACCACCAGCACCCGGATCTTCGAGGTGTCGTCAGCCACCAGGCCGAACTTGACGAGGACGGCGCCGATCAGCGCCTCGATGATGAGAAAAACTCCGGCGCGGACGGCCCAGGTGCGTGCCCGATTGCCGCTGGGCGTCCCCCGAAAGACGGC
>JBIIFW010000332.1:0-3414 GCA_044236985.1 Bradymonadia bacterium
TATGTCTTCTCTTCGTCGCCTGTGACTCCGGCTCGCCTGCCAGCAGTGGAGCGCAGGCAGAGGCAGTCGACGGATCAGAGGCAGCTGTTGCTGCCGCTTCCGTTGGCGTTGGTTCCACCGATACCTCATGTGTACACGGGCGCGACCGGGTCGGCTTCCGCCTCGCCCGCACCGTCCCCTAGCCGGTTCGATCCGCGATGACCGCCCGCCGGCCTCTTCGGGAGTGTCGTGCGGGCGGTCCACATTTCGCCTTCGCGCATCGTCGTCTATGAGGGAGACAGACCACCATCTGAGGACAGACTCCGATGAAGCGATTTCCCTCGTTACTGCTCGTTCTGCTTGCTGCCTGTTCTGACCCCGTGGCCGAGCGCGCCGGTGCTTCCGACACCGGTACTGACCTCGCCAGTGACGCGCAGTCGGACGGCACCTTCGCGGACACCTCGGTGGACGCAACACCCGACACATCGGCCGATACGGAAGACTCCGACACGGGGTCCGACGCCCAGCCCGACACGACCGTGTCAGACACCCCCTTCGATGTGGAGCCGGACACGGCGCTCGATACGATCTCCGATACGGAGGCAGACACCGCCGCCGATACGGAGGCAGACACCGCCGCCGATACGGAGGCAGACACCGCCGCCGATACGGAGGCAGACACCGCCGCGGACACGGAGGCAGACACCGCCGCGGACACGGAGGCTGATGCGGAGGCTGATGCGGAGGCCGACGCGATCATCGACACGGCAGTCGAAGATACGGGTGCAGAACCTGCCTGCGGTAACGGCGTCGTCGAGACGGGTGAGAGCTGCGACGACGGTGCTTCGAACTCCGACAGCATGCCCGGCGCCTGCCGAACCGACTGCCTGCTCCCCGCCTGCGGCGATATGGTCGTCGATCCCGACGAGGCCTGCGACGACGGCAACGCTGCCACCGAGGTCTGCCCCTACGGCCTGACCTCCTGCATGGTCTGCGCCTCGGACTGCACCTTGAGCGCGGGCGCGACGAGCTACTGCGGCGATGGCGCCATCACCGGCTCCGAGCGATGCGACGACGGCAACACGGTCACCGAGAGTTGCGCCTACGGCCCCTCCTTTTGCAACGTCTGCAACGCGAGCTGCCGGCTCGCCTCTGTTCGCGGTCGTACCTGCGGCGACGGCACAGCCGACCCCGAGGAGCAGTGCGACGACGGCAACCTCAACCTCGAGCAGTGCAGCTACGGTCTCACCTCCTGCAGCGTCTGTGACGGCGGCTGTCTGCTCGTGGCCGGCGAGACCGACTTCTGTGGCGACGGCATCATCGACAGTGCCGAAACCTGCGACGATGGCAACGCGATCGTGGATGGCTGTCCCTACGGCGGTGCCACCTGCACCGTGTGCGGCACCAACTGTCGCTCGACGGCGGGCCGCGTGCGGGTCTGCGGCGACGGCGTTCTCGACGCAGAAGAGGTCTGCGACGATGGCAACACGGTCACCGAGATCTGCGCCTACGGCGAGCTGAGCTGCACGGTCTGCGACAGCCTCTGCACCCTCGTCGCGGGAGAGCCGCAGACCTGCGGCAACGGCACCATCGAAGCGGGCGAGGAGTGCGACGACGGGCTGCTGAACGACGACCTCACGGCCGACGCCTGTCGCCGCAACTGCACGCTCCCCAACTGCGGCGACGGCACCCGCGACAGCATCGAGGCCTGCGACGACGGCAACCTCTCCGACCGCGATCAGTGCACCTCCACCTGCGAGCTTGGGCTCGGCCGCCCCTGCGCGCCGAACGGCGCAAATGCCGACTGCCTCTCCGGCTGGTGCAGCAACGGTTTCTGTGCGCCGGAGGGCATGGCCTTCATCGCGGCCGGCAGCTTCACGATGGGCTCACCGGTGAGCGAGTTCGGCCGCGATGCGGCCGAAGAAGACCTCCATTCGGTGACGCTGACCCGCGCCTTCTACATGGACCTCACCGAGACCACGCAGGGAGCCTGGAAGGCGCTTGCCGGGCCCTCGGGCATGCCCTCATGGTTCGATGGCAGCTCCGCCTGCAACGACCTCACGCCCGACAACTGCCCCGTGGAGAGCATCGGCTCCACGACGGCTGCCATCTACGCCAACGCCCGCTCCGCCGCCGAGGGGCTCGACGCATGCTACACGCTCACCGGCTGCTCCCAGACGCTCGGTGGCGGCACCTGGCAGAACGGCACCTACAACTGCACTGGGATGGTGCTCGGGAGCCTCGACTGCAACGGTTACCGGCTGCCGACCGAAGCGGAGTGGGAGTATGCCTACCGGGCCGGCACCACCAGCTCGCTCTACAACGGGGAGGCCACGACCAGCACCGGCGTTGATCCGCTGGCGGAGCTCATCGCCGTCTACCTGGGCAACGCGGTCCGCGCGCGCACGGGCCCGGTCGGTCAGTACAGCCCCAATGCCTGGGGCCTCTACGACATGGCCGGCAATGTGCAGGAGTGGGTGGAGGACCGCTACACGGCGCGGCTGCGGGATGCGACCGACCCCATCAACACGACCGGCTCGGGTCGGGTCATCCGCGGCGGCTTCTACGGCTCCGGCGGGACGGGCCTCCGCGCATCCTACCGCATCTGGTTCGGCATCAATCTCCGCGACTCCGCAACGGGCTTCCGACTCGTCCGAACGGTCACGCCGGCAAACCTCCGCTGACCGAGTCGGAGACTCTCTTTGCGATGCCGGCCCGTCGGAGATGGTAGAATCGCCCACCCTCCGCGTCGCGCTCGCCTTCCGCTAGCGGAATCCCCAGCGGGCCGCGGCGCGTTGCAGGTGACGCTTTCGCCCAAACATGACTATGCTGCCGGCATCGCCCCCGCACCGCAGACTGCATGCTGGCCCGCATCTTCCTCTTCATCACGGTTGTCTCCTTTGTGGAGCTCGCGCTGCTCCTCTGGATTGGCGCGCTTATCGGAACCGTGGGCACGCTCATCATGGTCCTCGCCACCGCCTTTGTCGGCGCGATTCTGATCCGTCGCGAGGGGCTCAAGACGCTCACGAGTGTAGTGGGCGCGCTCGCCACAGGGCAGGCGCCTGCAACGGCCCTCGCCGAGGGACTCTGCCTGATTCTTGCAGGCGCGCTGCTCATCACGCCGGGCATCCTCACCGACCTTGCCGGCCTTGCACTGCTCTGGCAGCCAACCCGCAAGCGCATCGCCCCCATCCTTGGCCGCATCCTTGCAGCAAAGCTGGGCTCCACCTTTGCGCGGGCCTCTGCCGGGCAGGGCGGAGTGCGCTTCTGGAGCTTTACTGCAGGGGGGCCGCCCCCCTCTGGCGCAGGGCCCGGATTTGGCGGCGCGCGTCGCCCCACGCCCTCCTCCTCGAGCCGCCTCTACCGAGAAGGCGACGTCATCGATCTCACGACCCAAGATGACAGCACTCCGTGAGCCGCCCCACCGACCACCGT
>JBIIFW010000163.1:0-5728 GCA_044236985.1 Bradymonadia bacterium
GCGAGCGTCTCGACCAGCTCTCGCCCGAGACGGCGCCCCACAAGTTCTACGTCTCCTTCCGCTACGCGCCGCCCTTCGCGGACGACGCGCTGCGCGCCATGAAGGCAGACGGCGTCACCCGCGCGATCGCCTTCACCCAGTATCCCCACTTCTCCTGCGCGACCACGGGCTCGAGCCTCAACGACCTCTGGCGCGCGGCCGATCGCACCGGCACCGCTGACGCCTTCAAGTGGAGTGTCATCGACCGCTGGCCGCTGCATGAAGGCTTTGTCGAGGCCATGACCGATGCGGTCCGCGAAGGCCTCGCCCGATTCTCCGAGGAGGAGCGCAAAGACACCGTAATCCTCTTCTCGGCCCATTCGCTCCCCGTAGACGTCGTAGATCGTGGCGATGCCTACCCGCCCGAAGTCGCCGCCACCGTGTCGGCCGTGATGGACAAGCTCGGTCGTCAGAATGAGTACATCCTCTGCTGGCAGTCAGCAGTTGGCCCTGTGCGGTGGCTCGGACCCGCGACCGACTCGACCATCCGCGGCCTCGCTGCGCGGGGCGTGAAGCGGGTGCTCACCGTGCCGATCGCCTTCACCAGCGACCACATCGAGACCCTCTCCGAGATCGACATCGAGTACAAAGAGCTGGCCCACGAGGTCGGCATTCTCCGCTTCGAGCGGGCGCCATCGCTCAACGATGCGCCCCGCTTCCTCGATGCCATGGCAGACATCGTGAAGCAGCACATCGACAGCGGTTTAGCATGCTCGCGCCAGTATTCGCTCCGGTGTCCCACCTGCGTGAACCCCTACTGCCGCGACCTCCGCAACCCCATCGTCCCCTACGAGCGCCGCCCGCTGCCTGCCAACCTGGTCGAGGGCTAGCGCGGGGTCGGAGGCTCGGCTGCTGCGGGCGCACCGACCGAGCCTTTGCAGCTCCGAAGCGTTGCCGTCACCACCGCATAGGGCGAAGCATAGCGCGCCGCATCGGCGAGTTCGCCCCGCGCGGCCTCCGGCGTCCAGGCGCAGAGCAACTCTGCCGCGCGCTCCGCCGCTGCTGCGCTCTCCGATGTCAGGAGCGCCGTCGCTGCAGCCTGCCAAGAGGGCGCGCCCGACCGAGCCAGCACCGTCGCTGCGGCGAGGCGCACCTCGTCCGCCTCGAGGCGGTCGGACGTCACCCGCTCTGCAAACCGCCGCTGCGCCTCAGTCAGCTGCCGACCGAGAGCGAAGAGGAGCGCCCGGCGGGCTGCCGGCTCATCCTGTGTGGCCTCGTCGAGCGCGAGCCAGCCATCGTCTGCCACGGCCAGCGTCGGTCGGAAGTCGGCGAGGAAGGCGAGCCGTTCGCGCTCCGTCGTGCCCGCCACCCAGGCCACCAGCCCCTCGGGAAGCGATACGCTCAGCTCGGCGCCGCGCGCGAGCATGCGGATGAGCGACCCCCGCGTGTCCGTCCATGCCTCACCTTGGAGCAGCGCGAGGCTGTCGCCGACAGGCAAGGTTAGCAGAGGCTCGCGCGCGAAGAGCGCCGCTGCACGCATCCGGACGCTGGGGCTCGGGTCGCGGAGCGCGGCGGTGAGCAGCGCCGAGGCCTCGTTGCGCTGCGCCTCCGTCGTTCCGCGCCACCGGGCGATGGCCTCCAACGACGAGACCCGCACCCACTCGTTGTCGGCGTGGCGCGCAAGCTGCGCCACCTGCTCGCGCCGCTCCTCCATGGCCAGCGCGCCGACGAGGGTAACCGCGATGCGAAGGTCGCCCGAGGCCGGCCCGCTGAGCAGCCTGTCGACCTTCGAGGTGACCGCATCGGCCGTCGGCCCCGGCGCAATCGCCCGCTGGTGGCGCGCGAGTGTGAGCGCCATTGCGAGCCACTCCGGCCGCTCCTCCGCACTGCCTTCAAGCGCCTGCTCGAGAACCGCCGCCAGCAGGGTCGGCGAGTTGGGCGGAAGCGAAGCCATCGCAGCCCTTCGCACGGTCTGGCTCGGCGAGCGAAGCAGCCGGAGAAAGGCCTCGTTGCCCTCTTCCGTCGGGGTCCGCGCAACGAGCGGCAGTAGTCGGATATCGGCCGCACCATCACGGAACTGGGCCAACACCACGGTCAACGCTGCATCGGAGAGCTGCCGGTTCGTCCGGTTCCAGGTGCCGATGCTCTCATCATCCAGCACCCCCTCCACTGCGAGGTGAGCCAGCATCTCGTCGCCACCCTCAAGTTCGAGCGCTGCCAGCACCAACACAGACTGCCGCTCCGCCAGCTCGTCCCGCAGCGCCCGCTCCAGGTGGGGCAGCAGCGCAGGGCCGGCAGTGCCGAGCCAGCGGATCACCACGCTCCGCTCGCCGGAGTTTCGCGCCCGCTTGAGCAGCGGCAACAGCACCCGCTCGAAGATGGCCTCGACAGGCTGCCTGTCGAGCTCCGTGACCGGCCGAAGCGCAGAGACAAGCAGCGGCCTGCTGCCCCGCTTGGAGAGCACCTCCACGGCTGTGCAGCGACCGCTCACGGGCGATGGAGCCCGCACGGTCACGGTGGTTCCAGCGCTCACGACAACCCGCCGCGTCGCCTCTCCAAAGTGGAACAGAAAGGTGGCCTCGGCAGACGCCGCTGGTAGGCCGAGCGTGATGCCGTCGAGCGCGACGCCCTCGACCATCTTGATGACGGCGAACTCGCCCGCAGGGTTGTCCCGGCTCGGGGCCCAGACCGTATCTTCGCGGTTGTCGTGGAGGGCCGCCGCGGCGTTCGGGGCACCGAGCCCGGCGTCGGCGTGCGAGACCCAGGAGACTGCCCCATCGAGCGCGAAACGGTCCAACACCACCGCAGCCTCGGGGCGCGCAACCGCTGCATCGAGGCGCCCGAGCGAGGCGCGGTGGAGGAGCTTCGGCGCCGAGGTGCCGCCGACGACTGCAGGGTGCAGCCAGAGCCGCCCGGAGCAGGCTGCGAGCCGCCTGTCGGCCTCGGCCACCACCACCTCCATGCGGCCATCTCCATCGCTGTCGAGCAGCTGCCACGACGCGCCCGTCCCAGCCTCGGAACGACCTGAACGCCAGACCACCTCGATACCGCCATCGCGTCGGCCCGACGGCCGGAGCAGGGCAGAGAAATGGGCCTCTTCGGCATCGGCGCCCACCGCGATCTCTACGCCGAGGAGCGGACCTCCGGTCACCGCGGGGAGCCAGGCAAGGCTCGCACGCCAGCCCTCGCTCGACGGCGCGAACGGCAGCGCGATCTTCGCCGAATCCAGGCCAGCCGAGGACGATACCAGCGCGGTCGAATGACCGCTCTCGTCTGCAACCACCCGCACACGCCAGACGGTCGTCCCATCCACGAACTCGGCGGTTGCCAGTGTCACAGACGCCTCCGCAGGCGCACTCCGTTCGGCGCTCGCACCATCGCGGGGCGTCATGCAAATCAGCAGTAGCAGCGCCGCCGCCAACAGCCGCCTCATGGCAGCCCTCCGCTGCGAAGTGGTCGGGGCGGGGCGGTCTTCCCCGTCGCTCGGAACTGCAGGTAGTCCTGCAGGATCAGACCATGGTCGAAGGCCAGCGTCAGCCCGCCGAGCTCAGAAATCGCAAACGCGCTTGCCGAGGCTGCGTCGTCGCCGCCAACCGGCTCGCCCGTCGCCTCTGCCACAAACACGATGCCCACCGTGTGCCGCCGAGAATCCCGCGCCGGGTTGCTGTAGATCCCCAGTAACCCCTTGAGCGAGATTGCGAGCCCGGTCTCTTCGAGCGCCTCGCGGATGCAGGCATCCTCGACGGTCTCGCCCACCTCCACGAAGCCGCCGGGGAGCGCCCAACCTAGCGGCGGCCAACGGCGCTCAATGAGCACGATGCGGTCGCCCGGAAGCTCGATGATGGCATCGACCGTCGGGTCGGGCGTCGGGTGGGGCAGCATGCTTCCTCTTGAGGCGGTTGCCCGCCATCGGTAGTCGGTTTGGCTGAGACTCTCCAGACGCCAACTCCGTGCCCGAACACACCTCGTCCATCGCCCATCGCCTTGCAGCGCTTCGCCTCTGGTTCAACGAGACCCGCGACGAGGCCGACGCCTCGCGCCTCGCCTCCCCTCCGGGCGGCGCTGCGGGCGCGCTCTCGCTGCTCCTGGTTGCCGGCATCGCCCTCTCGATGACCGACGCAGTGGGCGATGCCAGCGACTGGACCCACTTCGCCCGGCTCCTCAGCAGGCTCGGCGCCACAGAGGCCGCCCAGAGCCTCGCTGGCTGGATGCGCGAGCCCGTGGAGGGGAGCAACCACCGGCTCATCTACTGGGCTCTCAACTGCCAAATCTGGTACCTCGCGGTGCCGCTCCTCTGGGCAACTGCCGCCGCCCGCATTCCCTTGTCTGAGCTTGGTCTCGGCGTCGGAAGGCTGCGCGCGCATCTGCCCGCCTACGCATTCCTCGCGCTGCTGCTCCTCCCGCTGCTGCTGTATGTCTCCGCCCAGCCCGCCTTCCTTCGGGTCTACCCCTACTTCGACCCGCTCCCAGGCGCGCCGCTCTGGCCCGATTTCTGGCGCCTCGAACTCCTCTACTTTGCCCAGTTTGCAGCCGTGGAGTTCTTCTTCCGCGGCTTCCTCGTGCAGGGGCTCCGCTCCACCTTTGGGTATGCCTCTATCTACGTTTCGCTGCTGCCCTACTGCATGATTCACTTCGGCAAGCCACTGCCCGAGGTGCTGGCGTCGCTGGTGGCCGGCCTCGTCTTGGGCCACCTCAGCCTAGCCTCGCGCTCCATCTGGCCCGGTGTCGTGCTCCACATCTTCGCTGCTGCCACGATGGACCTCGCCGTGCTCTGGCGGAAGGGTCTTCTCGGCTGAGAGGTTGCACGCGCCCCTTGACGGAGCAGCGTTGGCCTTCTACACCGCCGTTCCCCATCTGCGCGGGTGGTGGAATTGGCAGACACGCAGGATTCAGGTTCCTGTGGCTTCACGGTCGTGCGGGTTCGACCCCCGCCCCGCGCACTTCTTTTCGAGGCGGCTTCGGCCGCCTCGGATTGTTTTTGCTTCCGCGAACGGACCGAGCGCTAGAGGTCGCCTTCGCCGGGGGCCACCTGCACGGGGGCCGGAGGCACGAGCTGGAAGGAGACGCTGCCCATGAGCGTGCTCTCGCTCCAGCCGAGCGACCCGTCGCCCCGCTCCAGCCAACGAACGGCATCCACAGCCTGCTGCGCCTGCTTGGCCTGATCGGGCTTCAGCGAGCCGATCTCTTTGAAGTGGGCCATCAGCTCCGTCGCGGTCTCCGCAATCCTGCCGCCGTTCAGATGCAGGTCGGCGACCGGTGACTCGGCGTCGGCCTTCGCGTTGAGCATGGCTCCCACCGTAGACTCGGGCACGCTACCGACCGTGATCGCAACATGGTCATCCTTCTGCATCAGCGAGATGCGGTAGATGAGGAGCCTGAAGTTGAGCCGCGTGTAGGGCGAGGTCAGGTCCGCCGTTCCGTCGGCTCCACGCTTTCTGAACTCCGACTGCAGCTGCTTGGCGAGATCGACGCCCTTGCCCATCGGAGCGCCGAGCATCAGCGCCGCATCGACGAGCGGGAACATGCCGGCCATACGGACGCCGAAGAGGGCAATGGCTGCCTCGCCGCTAGCGACCTTCAGGTTGAGTTCTACCTGCTTCTGTCGTGCCGCCTTTGCCCCGCTGATAAGCGCCAACGCCTTCGCCGTGTCGGGGCAGCTGCTGGCCTCCGAAGGAGCATCGAAGAGCCCGAGGAACTTCCGCAGGTCGATGCGTCCCGCTCCGTAGAAGAGCGCCTCCTCTGCGCCCGG
>JBIIFW010000141.1:0-6611 GCA_044236985.1 Bradymonadia bacterium
CTTCCAGGTCTCGGCGCCGCGGTCGCTGAAGTGGGCACGGAACTTCGACTGGACTGCAAGCCCGCCCGTGGCACCGTTCATCACCGACAGCGTCACAGCGCTCATCCAGGGCAGCGTAGCAGCCATCCGCTCCACGATCTCGCGGCACATCGTCCGCTGCGCAGCGTCGCGGTAGGGAGCCGTTGGTGCGCTGTCGGGAACCAACTTGCCAGAGCTGCCATTGCCATACTGCACCAGCGCGTCGGTGAGGCGGGTCAGCGCCCGCGTCCGCACGAAGCTCAGCGACTGCGGCTCCGCCCCCGACGAATCGGCAAGCAGCGCGCGCCCCTCGCTCGTCTCCCAGAAGGGCGCGTCGCCCGCTCCGCGGAAGAGCGCCCGAAGGTCGCCATCGGTCGCCGTGAGCGCGGGCATGGTTGCCACGTTGACCCGTCCGAAGGCGAAGCCATCCTTCACGCCGACGTCGAAGGTGAAGTCCGACGAGACCGGCACCCGCGTGAAGTCGGCGCCGGCAAGCCGGTAGGTCGAAGGCTTGAGGTCGGGCTGCCTCGCCAGAACCGACTTCACCGTCTGCGCAAAGGCCGCCTCGTCCGACAGCTTGAAGATGAAGATGGGTCCCGAGGTCAGCACCACAACAGCGCTGATCGCCTGAGCGTCCACGCCCGCCCGCGCCATCGCGGCAGGGTCGTTCGGGTCGAAACCCAGCGTCTGCTCCACACCTGCAGCCCGCGCCATGTCCAGCAGCCCCGAACCGCCGGCGCGGTCGAGCAGGTCGCTCACCTGCTTGTCAGGCCGGCTCAAAAAGAGGGCGTCTGCCTGAGCAGGAATGGCATCGCGGATGTCATCCCACGCGAGCGGGCGATCGTCCAGTGACTGGCCGCCTCCGCAACCGGTGATGACGAGGAGCAGGGCGACGAGCGTCAGGAGACGGTGCAGCATGAGAAGTCCTACGACGGGATGAGCGCGATAGCGTCGATTTCGACCTTGGAGCCGCGCGGAAGCGCTGCCACCTGGATGGTCACGCGGGCGGGGAAGGGCGCGGTGAACTTCTCCGCGTAGGCCGCGTTGACCGCGGCAAAATCGCCAAGGTCGATGAGGAAGATGGTCGAACGGACCACATCCGCGAAGGTGCAGCCGCCCGCGTGGAGAATGGCCTCGAGATTCGACAGCACCAGCCGCGCCTGCGCAGCAGTGTCGCCCTCCAAGAGCGCTCCCGAGACGGGGTCGAGCGGGATCTGGCCCGACACATAGAGCATGCCGCCAGCAGCGATCGCCTGACTGTAGGGGCCGATTGCGGCAGGGGCGTCAGCGGTCTGAATCACGGTCTTGCTCATCGTTCTCCGAGGGAATGAAGGGTGCCCGAGCATGGTTCACGGCACCTTGATCGTCAAGGCTGTTGGCGGGCTTGCGCTCTGCGTCATCGAACAGTGTTGCAACGGGCTCTCCTCTTGTCCTACTCCCGACGCATGCAATCTCCTTTCTCTGTTGTTGCTGGGGCCGACCTCGACGCTCTCTGGCGTTCCGCTGCCTCCATGTTTGCGGCCTCAGAGGCCTTCCGCTTCTACGAGGGCGGGAGGTGGCGCTCACTCACCTACGCCGAGGTCGACGACAGCATCGACGGCTACGCAGCCAGGCTGGCGGAGGTCGGGGTCAAGCCCGGCGACAGGGTCGCTATCGCCGCCCACCTCGGCAGACAGGCAGTGCTCGCCGACCTCTCCGTCACCCTCTCGGGTGCGGTGAGCGTGCCGCTGCCTCCAGGCTCGACGGCGCGCCAGCTTGCGATGATGATCACCGACTCCGGGGCCTCGACAGTGATCGTGGAGTCGGTCGAACAGCTCGAGCGGCTTGAGTCGGTCGCCGCCGAGTTGCCCTCACTCACCGCCGTGCTGCTCCTCGCGGGACTGCCGCCCGCCACCTCCTCCTGGCCCGTTCGACTCTTCACCGAGGTCGATGGCGCCGATGGTCGCTCCCGCGCTGCTATCGGCCCGCAAGCGATCGCGACCCTTGCCTACACGCTCGGCACCACCGGCCGCCCGCGCGCCGTTATGGTCTCGCACGACAACCTCGTCGCCGCCAGCGCGAGCTGTGCCGAGCCGCTCGCCATCTGCTCCACCGACCGCCAGCTCGTCTTTCACCCGCTCGCCCACATCTTCTCGCGGCTCCTCCTCTGGACCGCCATTCGGAGCGGCGCCTGCACGGTACTTGGTCGCGGCTCCTTTGCGGTGATGGCCGATCTGGCAGAGACAAAGCCGACCATCTTTGTCGGCGTCCCGATGGTCTACGAGAAGGCCATGGCCACCTTCGTCTCCGACATGGTCGGGCAGGGGGCGCTCCGCCGGCGCGCCCTCGACGCCGTCCGCGCACTCGGAAGGGTGGACCGCGACGCCGAGAGCGGCTGGTTCAAGCGTCAGCTCGCGCTGCTCATCGCCGCGCCGCTGCAGCGCCAGCTCCGCGAGCGGCTGGGCGGCCGCATCCGACTCCTAATCTGCGGCGGCGCCCCCCTGGCCGCAGCCACCGAGGAGCTCTTCGAAGGCTGCGGGCTCCCTGTTCTACAGGGCTACGGCCTCACCGAGGCCTGCTCCGCCGTCACCCTCAACCGTCCGGGCGCCCACGAGGTTGGCACCGTCGGCCCGCCGCTGCCTGGCGTCGAAGTCAGTTTCGACACCGATGGAGAACTCCTGGTCCGTGGCCGCGCCGTCGCCGCTGGATACTGGAACCAGGCCGGCGCGGAGGCAGGCAGTTTCACCGACGGCTGGCTCCGGACCGGCGACATCGCCGAGCTGCTCCCCAGCGGGGCCCTTCGCGTCACCGACCGCAAGAAGGACATCATCGTCACCGCCTCCGGCCGCCGCGTCTCGCCCGTCCGGGTCGAGGCAGCGCTGCGTGAGATCCCGCTCGTCGGCCATGCCTTTGTCCAAGGTGAGGGCCGCCATGAACTCGTCGCGCTCGTTGCCCTCGACCCGGAGGCAGCCCTCAACTGGGCCGCAGAGAAGGGGCTGGCGAGCCTCAGCCTTGTTGAACTCGCCCGCCACCCCAGCCTCTTCGCTGCGCTCCGCGAAGCCATCGATGCCACCAACCGAGAGCTCGAACCAGCCGAGGCGGTGCGACGCTTCGCCATTCTGGAGAGCGGATTTGATGCCGCTTCCGGCGAGGTCACCCAGGCAATGACCAACCGCCGCAGCTTCATCACCCGAAAATACAGGGCGCTCCTCGACGGACTCTACGACAGCGCCAAGACCGCCTCTCGCCCCGCCGTTCGCGTCTGAGAACCCGGTCGCCTGTTTTTTGTGGCACGCACCAATGCAGCCTATCGTCCGCGCAACCGGAGGTAGCTCATGTCTCTCTCATACCCGACCGCGTCCACGCTCTCCAACCGTCACCGCGAAGCACCGCGCTTCCCCTGCTCCGTCCGCGTCTGGGTCCACGACGCCCTGTCCGGACGCTGGGCCCATCTGGAGACCGTCGATGTCTCCAAGGGCGGCTGCTTCGTCGCAGCCCAGCAGCTGCTCGCGCAGGAGACCGAGGTGCAGCTTGTCGTCGAACTCTCCGACAGCATCTCCTTCCCCATCATCGCCTCCGTCGTACGCCGTGGCTTCTCCGATGGGCAGGGACAGCAGCCTGGCATGGGACTTCGCTTCCTCGCCGCCGATCCGGCCATGGTCGATAAGTGGCTCGTCGCTGCGCGCTGCGGTCGCGCCTGAGCCGCTCGATGGCGAGGTCTGCGTGAGCCTGCTCCCGTTCGAGAAGTGGCATGGCCTCGGCAACGACTTCGTCGTCGGCTTCGAGGCTGACGGCTGGAGCATCACGGATGGTCGTCGCGCTGTCGCGCTCTGCGACCGCCATCGTGGAATCGGTGCCGACGGCCTGCTCATCGTCGGAGCCTCCCCGGCCAGCATGACCGTCTTCAACGCTGACGGAAGTGAGTCGGAGATGTGCGGCAACGGCCTGCGCTGCGTCGCCGCAGCCCTCGCCACCCGAACGGCAAACACCGACTGGTTCGTTCTGGAAACCGGCGCCGGCCCCCATGCCACCCGGTTGCTCCAGAACGGCGAGGTGGAACTTCTCATGCCCCGCCCCCGCCTCATGGGTGACGCGACTGGCTCTGCCGTGGTGCGCCCACGTGCGGCACTCGACGCTGCCGGCTACCGGCTCTCGACGGGAAACCCTCACTGGGTCTTCCTCGACCTCCAGAACGCCCCCGATCTCGCGCTCGTCGGCCCTCTCTTGGAGGTCGACCCGCAGTTCCCGGAACGGGTGAACATCGAGTTCGTCAGGCAGCTCCCCGACGGCGCCCTCCGCGTGGATGTCTGGGAGCGGGGATGCGGACAGACACAGGCCTGCGGCACGGGCGCGGCAGCGGTTGCGGAGCTCTGGCGCTCGCTCGGCCGAATCTCCGCCGACGCGACCCTCACGGTTGAACTGCCCGGCGGCCGGCTCCACTTTGGCTGGCAGGGCGAGCGGCTGCTCATGCGCGGGCCGGCGGAACGGGTCTTCGCGGGGACTGTCGCCCGCTAAGCCCAGCCGCAAAAACGGAGCGAGGCGCCCGAGAGCGCCTCACAATCCTTCGCTGCTTCGGCGATTACTTCGTCAGCGCGCCAGTCTTGAGGAAGATGGCACCGGCCTTCTTCACAGCAGGCTGGATGCGGATGAGGCCGTTCACGCCGCCCGGGATGGAGCCCAGGATGAGGTAGAGGTTGTCCTCGGCGATGACGCGAATCACGCGCAGGTTCTGGACCGTAATGCGCTTGTTCGAGTGGTGACCGGCCATCTTCTTGCCCTTGAAGACACGGGCGGGGAAGGTGTGAGCACCGATCGAGCCGGGGCCGCGCTTCGTCTCGTGAACGCCGTGCGAGCCCTTGAAGCCCTTGAAATGCCAAGCCTTCATGACACCCATGAAGCCTTTGCCCTTGCTGGTACCGACGGCGTCAACGAACTCGCCCTCGGTGAAGAGCGTATGGTCGAGCGTCTGACCAACCGTGTAGTTGTCGAGCTCGCTCTCGGTGCAGCGGAACTCCGCCACAACGCGCATCGGGTTCTCAATGCCAGCCGAGGTGAAGACGCCAACTTCGGGCTTGTTCACGCCGCGGAAACGGACCGAACCGTCCTTCTCCTGGCGAACCGCTTCCTCAAAACCAACCTTGACCGCGGCATACTTGTCGTCGCCGTGGGCGCTCTTCTTCGCCAGAACCTTCATGGGTCCGACCTGCACGACGGTCACGCCAACGCGCTTGCCTTCGGCCGAGAAAATCTGCGTCATTCCAAGCTTACGACCAAGAATCATCTTCGACATGTCAAACCTCTCAACTCGCGACGAGGCACCCAGCAGGTGCAGAAAACTCTGGCGGAGGCAGCGAGTGCGCCTCACAGAGGGGGGCCACCGTTAGCCGAAACCGGCGGCAAACGCAACCTACGGGCAGAGGGCGAGGCCCCCGTTAGAGCCCTTCGACCTTCGTCAGGATCTCCTTCATGATCTCCGAGGTGCCGCCGCCAATCGTGAGCAGGCGGCCATCAGCCCATGCGCGGCCGATCGGGTACTCCGTCGTGTAGCCGAAGCCGCCGTGGAACTGCTGGCAGTCGTAGAGCACCTTCTGCATCAGGTCGCCCGCAACCAGCTTGGCCATTGTGATCTCCCGCGTCGCAGCATGCGGGTCCTTCGCCACCTTGTCGACGGCGAAGTAGCAGAGCCGACGAGCGGCCTCGATGTGCGCCAGATGCTCGACCAGCTTGTGCCGCACCACCTGGTGCTTGATCAGCGGCTTGCCGAAGGTCGACCGCTCTTTGGCGTATCGGATGGTGTCCCGCACCGCGAGCTCCATCCCGCCCACCGAGGCCAGCGCCCCAATCAGCCGCTCGCCCTGAAAGTTGGTCATGATGTGGAAGAACCCCGCGTTCTCATGGCCCAGCGTGTAGCGGACAGGGATGCGGCAGTCCTCGAAGAAGAGCTCCGCCGTGTCCGACGACTTGTTGCCGAGCTTCTTGAGCTTCTTGCCCACGTGGAAGCCCGGTGTGTCGGTCGGGAAGACCACCAGCGTGATACCGCCGAAGCCCTCGCCGCCCGTCCGAACCGCCATGGTGAGGAAGTCTGCGCGGGTGCCGTTGGTGATCCAGAGCTTCTGGCCGTTGATGATGTAGTCGTCGCCGTCGCGCCGCGCCGTGGTCTTGATGTTCGCCACGTCCGAGCCGGCGCTCGGCTCGCTGATCGCCAAGGCGGCAATCTTGTCGCCCGAGATGGCCGGGGCCAGGAACTCCCGCTTGATCTCGTCGCTGCCGATCTCGTTGAGAATCGGCGTCGCCATGTCGCTCTGCACCATCAGGCCCAGGTTCACGCCGGCGTTGTAGGAGCGGTTCAGCTCCTCCGCGTAGGCAACCGTGTACCACCAGTCGAGCCCCATGCCGCCGTAGGCAGGGTCCATCCGGATGCCCAACAGCCCCAGGTCAGCCGCCTGCTTGAAGATTTCCCGTGGGAAGATGCCCGCCTCGTCCCACTCTTCGGCGTGCGGTGCCAGGCTCTCGGCGAACTTTCGGACGGTGCGCCGGAAGGTCTGGTGGTCGTCGGTAAAGATCTCGCTGTCTTGCATAAGGACGGTTCGTTCGGACACGACGGCCTGCTCCGG
>JBIIFW010000333.1:0-3383 GCA_044236985.1 Bradymonadia bacterium
GCGAGCTCGCGGTGGAGCGGCGCGAAGCGGGCCGCGAGGACGATGGAGAGAGGAGAGGGATGAGGAGACAAGGGATGAGAATGCATGACACTCCGGACACACGAGGGGGTAAAAAATTGCGCCGGACGCTGCCCCTCAGACAGCACCTCCGCCACATGCCTCAAGTAGAACCCGATGGCCGACCTGCAAGGCGAATCCGGAGATTCTTGAAACAAAATTTATCGTACATT
The DNA here is from genome assembly GCA_044236985.1 of Bradymonadia bacterium. GTDB lineage: Bacteria > Myxococcota_A > Bradymonadia > REDH01 > REDH01 > CAIWGR01. The sequence continues at coordinate 231 of JBIIFW010000333.1, forward strand.
CATTGGTTTGGACTAACCGTCCAACGATGACGAAAGCGAAGCTGAAAGTTCAAAAACAAACATTCGGAGAAACAGTCCGATTTAGAAAAAACGGACTCCTCTCTCGCCGCCCATCACCCGTGAGAATTGCGACGCTGCGGCGCCGTTGGTAGGCGATCTCCCTCACCCTCTCTGGAGTCTTCATGCGTCGTGCGAACCTGGCTCTCGGACTCTCGCTTCTCTCACTGGTCACCGGCTGCAAGAGCAACGGGAGCTGGAGCGGCCTCAAGGAGGGCAGCGGCGAAGATGCCGGTTTGGATGGCAGCGGCAGCGGAGACGCTTCCGGCAGTGGCGAAGGGAGTGGCAGCGGCCTCGGCGAGGACTGCAGCTTCGGCGCCTGCTCCTGGGCCCGCCCCTGCGAAGGGTCCAACTGCCCCACCCTCACCGACCTGCGACAGGTGGTGCCGGGCCCTGGCCTCCCCGCCGAGATTGCCGACCAGCCCGCCAACAACAACCTCGATGTGGTGCAGTTCAACGGCCGCACCTTCCTCGCCTTCCGCACCGCGCCCAGCCACTTCGCGAGCCCCGAGGCGATGCTCTATGTAATGAGCTCCGAAGACGAGGTGACCTGGCGGTTCGAGGGCTCCTTCTCCTACGACCGCGATGTGCGCGAACCCCGCTTCCTCGCCTGGAACGGTCGGCTCTGGTTCTACTTCGCCACGCTCGGCACCAGCGCCGCCGACTTCGTCCCCGGCGACATGTATGTGACCGAGTATCTCGGCCCGGACGACTGGACGGAGCCGCAGACCTTCTACGGCGAAGGCTTTATCCCGTGGCGGGCGCGGGTCATTGGCAGCACACCCTATCTCGTCACCTACAAGGGTGGCGAGAACATCTACGACGTGGGCGGCGAGCCGCTCGAGGTGCACCTGCTCACCACCGACGACGGCGTGAACTGGCGGGCCGCTGTGGAGGGCCAGGCCGCCGTTCGGATCGGGGGCGACTCGGAGTCCGACTTTGCGCTGCTGGCCGATGGCTCGCTGGTTGCGGTGACGCGGAACGAGGCGGGCGACGAGACCGGGTTCGGCAGCAAGATCTGCACCGCGCCGGCCTCGAACCTGGCCGACTGGAGCTGCAGCCCCGACCCCAAGAAGTATGACTCGCCGCTCGTCTTCGCACACAACGGCGAGGTCTATCTGGTGGGTCGCCGCAACCTCAACGAGACGGGGCAGTACGACACGGGCGACCCGTCGCTCCCGCTGGCCAACCGGTCGGTCTCCAACCAGTGGACCTACTGGAACACCCGCAAGCGCTGCTCGCTCTGGAAGGTGGATGGCGCGACGCGGACGACGACCTTCCTGCTCGACCTGCCCTCGCGCGGCGACACCTGCTTTGCCTCGGTGGTGCCGCTCGATGCCGACCGGTATGCGCTCTACAACTACAGTTCGCCGGTGGAGGGCAACGACTGGGTCTGGGTGCAGGGTCAGCAGCGGCCGACCAACCTCTACCGCATGGTGCTGACCTTCCCGCCTGCGCGGTGAGGGGAGCCCAAAACGGCGTGCGCCGCCCTCCCCTGCGGGAGCGCGGCGCGGGCGGTAAGCCGCGAGGGGCCGTTACCAGGCCGAGGTGGTCAGCGTGTAGCCGCCGACCGCGCCAACGCCGTAGCTGGTGGCGTGCAGGTAGTAGGTGCCTGCCGTGGGGGCGGTGAAGTTGATGCGCGAGTTCTCGCTGCCGCCCGAGTCGTCGTCCGAGGCGAGGATGCCGCAGGTGGAGCCGCCCGTGATGTAGAGGTAGGTGTCCGAGAAGCCGGTTGCGGTCTGGCGAACACGCACCCGCTGGCCGGCGGTGAGGGTGATGGCATACTTGTCGAAGTAGTAGCCCGAGCCGCGCACGCTGTTGGCCGAGTCGGTGGTCGCGAGCGAGCCCGTGACCGCCTGCGCTGCGGTCATCGTTGCAGCCACACCGATGGGGCTGCAGGCGCCCGTGCAAACGCCACCGCGGAGCAGCGACTGGGCATCGCAGGCGACGAGCGTGCAGGCGCCGTAGGCGCTGCCGTTCCAAGTCTGCGTGGCAGAGGAGGCAAAGTCGAGCGAGCAGGCGATGGTGTTGGGGTCGCAGACGTTGTTGGCCGCATTCACATGGTAGCCTGTGGGGCAGGCCGACTGTGCGACAGGCAGAACTGCGGTGCGGGCCAGGCGGAAGCCGATATTGGGTTTGCCGTCGCCGCCGGCGTGGCCGTTGTTTCCTGCTGCAGGATCCCAATCGTTGCGCCTTGCAGAACGGCTGGACGCGAGGGGTTCGGTGTAGCCGACGCCTCTCAAACCGCGGGTTCCGTTGACAGCCCCGATGGGGTCTGTGACCGCCGCGGTCGGGTAGGCGGCGTAGACATCCCACTGGTACTCCCACACATTGCCGAGCATGTCGAAGAGGCCGAAGGCGTTGGCAAGCTTCTGTCCGCCAATCTGCGTGCGGCTGCCCGCGTTGTTGAAGGTCCAGGCGATGAGGTTGAGCTCCGTCTGGGTGGCGGCAAGCGGATTGGCCGCGTTGTAGATGACGCCCGTGGTACCCGCGCGGGCGGCATACTCCCACTCCGCCTCGGTGGGGAGCCGGTAGCCCGTGCAGTTGAGCGTGGGCAGGAAGCTGCCAGGCGGCGTGACCACGGTGAAGGAGTGGTCGCCACGCAGCCAGTAGTTGCCCTGCGACTGACCGAGCACATAACAGGGGGTGAGTCCTTCACTCTCGGAGCGGGCGTTGGCGTAGCCCACGGCGGCAAACCAGTCCAAGCGCTCGACCGGGCCTGTGGGGTTGAGGTTGCCAGCGGCGCAGGCCGTACCCGTGGTCGTCTGGAAGCAGGAGGGGTTGAAATCACCCGACAGTCGGGTCCACTCGGCCTGGGTGACCTCCTTGGCGCCCATGAAGAAGGGGCGGCTCAGCGTTACCTGGTGCTGCACCTCGTCTGCCGCGCGGCCGGTCTCGCCCGCGGGCGAACCCATGGTGAAGGTACCGGACGGGATGTAGTTCATGCCCGCAGGGGCGCAGCGGTCGTTGGCGGTGCCGGCGGGGCCCGTGGCGCAGTAGGTAGGCGCAAGCGTGGTGCTCGCGCAGTCAGCGTTTGCGGTACAGAGGGCGCCAAGCGGCAGCTTGCAGCTGCTGTAGCTGGTGCCGGAGCTCCAG
>JBIIFW010000334.1:0-3382 GCA_044236985.1 Bradymonadia bacterium
GGTGCCGTAGTTGCAGCTGGCCCCTTCCTGGTCGCAGGCCTCCGTGGAGAAGGGCTCGGCGGGACAGACGGCACCCGTGTCAGAACCCGTGTCACCCGCCGTGGTGTCAGCAGCTGTGTCCGCAGCAGTGTCCGCAGCGGTATCAGGGGCGGTGTCAGCAGCGGTGTCAGCAGCTGTGTCAGCAGCTGTGTCAGCTGCGGTGTCAGCGGTCGTATCGCCACTGCCGGCCGCGTCGGACGGCACCGCGACTTCGGTGCCGCAAGCGGTAAGGAGGAGCAGGACGAAGAGAGCGGTTAGGCGCATGAGAATCTTCCGTTGGGGGATGTCAAACAGCGAGCAAGCAGCCTGCCAACCGCGCGGTAACGATGCAAAGCGTTGGAGCTCCGCTGCATCGATGTGCCGCAACTGTTGCCTGGAGCCCGAGCCATGTCAGATGTCTCAGGCGAGGGCGAGACATTCAGCGCGTGCGGGTTCGAGTGCGAAACCTCACTTGGCTTCGGAGAACCTTTGACAGGGTGGAACATTCTGCCGTAAGGTTGTGCCGATACTCTATTCTCAGGTGTCTTTGGTTCGCTTTTCGGAGTTCGAACATGCTGCGTGGAAAACTGCTTGCTGTCCTTCTTGGTGTTTTGGCGCTCCTCGCAGTGACCACGATTCTCCTCCAGAATCGGCTCGCAGCGGAGTTAACCGATCGGGTGGAGAAGAAGGTCCAGTCGGGCAACGAGGCGGTTCGCATGGCGAATCGGGTTGACGACTACTCGCTTATCCTGACCGCCGAGCGGGTCGCTGCTGTCTCCGGCCTCGAGGAGGCTTTTGGCTGTCCGCTTACCGAGGAGGCGCTGGCCGCCAGCGGCCGCACGCAGACAGCCGCGCTCGATGCCGCCGGCAAGCCGGTGCTCGATGCCCAGGGCCGCGCGGTCGACACGACTGGCGTCCCGATGGGGGCTGCCGGCTCTGCCTGCAGCGCAACCTCGCATGTGCTCGCGCTCAAACTCCTCAAGAGCTGGAACGAAGAGGCCAAGAAGCGCCGCGCAGAGAACGAGGGCCGCTTCGTCAGCGAGCGCGATCCCGGCTTCGCAATCGCCCGCGACCCCGATGTGCTCATGGTCACCAACGCGCAGGGCGTCGTTGTTGCCCGCGCCGGTTTCGACATGGACGACTACTTCGGCGCCTCCAAGCCCAAGTTCAACGCGCTCCCCGTTGTGGCAGATACCAAAGAGAAGGGCGCGCAGCATGACGTCGTCGCCTGGCGCGATCACAACGACCAGGCCCCCAAGATGGCCCAGGTTGCTGCAGCGCCGATCCGCGACGCCGCTGGTACCTACATCGGTAGCGCGATCGTCGGTTACTTCGTCACCAACGACGGCGGCAAAGAGGATGCACCCGACGGGCTCGATGTGGCCTACTTCGTCGGCGACAAGGGTCAGACCATCTTCGGCGGTTCGAGCTTCGATGAGTCCGCCTTCCTGAGCAGCCTGACGGCCGCGACCTACACAGAGCGGAGCAATGCCAGCGCCCCCGCGATGACCTTTGCCGAGATCACCACCGCGGGCATCGACGGCATGTACGCCACCAGCATCGGAGGAAAGGAGTACTTGGTCATGCCCTCCTCCTTCGCCAGCAGCCGGGCCGACCGCACCTCGCAGGTAGGCTTCCTCATCATCGGCTCCGTGACCGCGGCTGTTGCCCCCATCGGTCAGTCGCAGAACATCTTCCTCGGCATCCTCCTCCTGCTCTTCTTTGTCGGTGCCGTCGTCATCCTCGTTATCGTGAAGAGCTTCATGGAGCCCATCGAGGAGATCTCAAAGGGCATTCAAGAGGTCATCGCAGGCAAGGTCGACTACATGTGGCCGGTTGAAGAGGCGAGCCATCTCTCCGACATGTCGCACTCGCTCAACGTCATGAGCTTCAAGCTGCAGGGCAAGGGCGACCCCGACTCCGACGATGCCTCGGGCAACGCCGAGTGGGCCGGCCTCGTCGGAGGCCCGCAGGCTCCCGCTTCCGGCGGCAAGCCCGCCGTCGTTGCCGGCCTCGGCGGCATCCGCGGTCGTCGTTCCTCCGACAGCAACACCGAAGGCTGATCGGCCAGCATGCGGCGAACCTGCCTGACGGGCCTCGACCGGCTCCTCCTCGACCCGGCCCGTTTCGGCGCTCTCGGTTGCAGAGCCGGCCTTCTTGGCCATCCTGCCTCGGTAACAGCCCGCTTTGAGCATGCAGCCGACGCGCTGCTCGCTGCTGGCGTCAACCTCGTCCGCCTCTTTGGTCCCGAGCATGGCCTCCGCGGCGAAGCGCAGTACATGGAGGCCGTGGGCCACGAGGTCGACCCGCTCACCGGCCTCGAGAGCGTAAGCCTCTACGGCGCCGAACTCGACGACCTGCGCCCCAAGCCGGAGCAGCTCGCCGACCTCGACCTCGTCATCATCGACCTCCAAGATGTGGGCAGCCGCTACTACACCTACATCTACACCGCCCTCTTCATGGCGGAGGCCTGCGCCAAGGCAGGTGTCCGCTGCCTGCTACTCGACCGGCCCAACCCCATCGGCGATGCCGTCGAAGGCCCCGCGCTGCTCCCCGCCTTCCGCTCTTTCGTGGGCTGGCTCAACCTGCCCACGCGCCACGGGCTGACCACGGCAGAGGTCCTCGACTTCGCCCGCCAGCAGGGATGGGCCCTCAACCACGAGGTGGTGGCCATGGAGGGCTACAGCGCCCACCTCTGGATGGACGAGCATAACGCCCCCTGGGTGCTGCCGTCGCCCAACATGCCCACCATGGACACCGCGCTGGTCTACCCCGGCATGTGTCTGCTCGAGGGGACCAACATCTCCGAGGGGCGGGGAACGACTCGCCCGTTCGAGATTTTCGGCGCTCCCTTCATCAATGCTCCAGCGCTGGCAGCCCTGCTCGAGTCGCTTCGTCTGCCCGGCGTCTGCTGGCGCCGCTGCGCCTTCGTCCCCACCTTCGACAAGTTCACCAAAGAGCGCTGCTACGGGCTCGGGATCCATGTGACCGACCGGCACGCCTTCCGCCCGCTCCTCACGGGCGCCGCCATCGTCTGGGCCATCGCGCGGCTCCACCCCGACCAGTTCGCCTGGCGGAGCGACGCCTATGAGTTCGTCGACGACATCCCCGCCATCGACCTCCTCTTCGGCTCCGATGAACCCCGCCGCCTCATCGATGCCGGCGTCCCGTTTGGCGACCTGGCGGTGGCGCTCGAGACACCCGCCGAGCTACTGGCAGCAGTCACCGCCGCCCGCCGCTCCGAGTATCATGGCCCGCGCTAACGGCCGCATCTGCCTTTTCGGCGGCAGCTTCAACCCGCCCCATCTCGGCCACCTCCTCGCCTCCCAGTGGGCGCTCGCGACGCTCCCCATCGACCGCCTGC
>JBIIFW010000040.1:0-12266 GCA_044236985.1 Bradymonadia bacterium
GCTCCACCTTGGTGGTGCCGCGGCCGCCGCAGGGCTTGCAGGGGCTGGAGATGATGGTGCCGCGGCCTTTGCAGCGGGGGCAGGTGGACTGAACGGTGAAGAAGCCCTGGCTGTGACGGACCTGGCCGGAGCCTGAGCAGCTGGAGCAGGGTGCGGGCCTGCTTCCCGCCTCAGCGCCGGAGCCGCTACAGGTTGTGCAGGCCTCGTCGCGGGCAACCTTGACCTCTTTGTCTGCGCCGTGGACGGCCACATCAAAGGGCAGCCGCATGCCGAGCTCAAGGTCTGAGCCGCGCTGGGGGGCGTTGGGGTCGCGGCGCTGGCCACCGAACTGGAAGAACTCAGAGAAGATATCGCCGAAGTTGGAGAAGACATCCTCGGAGGAGTATCCCTGCCCACCGTTGCCGAGCCCAGCCTCTCCGAACCGGTCGTAGCGGGCCCGCTTCTCGGCGTCGGAGAGGACGCCATAGGCTTCGGCTGCCAGCTTGAACTTCTCCTCGGCAGCCTTGTCGCCGGGGTTGCGGTCGGGGTGGAACTTGAGCGCCTGCGCGCGGTAGGCCTTCTTGATCTCGTCCGCAGAGGCATCCTTGGCCACGCCTAGGACATCGTAGAGGTTTACCTTTTCGCTCATGGGTTTGCTCAAATTCGGGTTGCGCAAGCGGGGTGCGATAGGCACCTCGTGGGGGATGTCAAACAGGCTGGGTGTTGAGGCGCACAGTGAGAGGATCGGAACCAGGGCTGTTGGTCGTGAATCTCTTTGACGGTGCCCGCATCGAAGAGGGTAGGGAAGAAGGAGGGCTGATGCGGCGTTCCTCTCCCCGAAACCCCTCGCACGCGGTCGACCTCGCGGGCCCTTTCCGGCCGGCGGCACTGACATCGGGCATCGTGTCGGAGGAAGCCATGCCAATGCGCAGTGAGCAGGAGATGAGGATGGTCTCGCAGTCGGGTAGTCCGGCGCGCGAGGAGAGCGGCGTCGCGATGGATGCGGTGGCCCGCTACCTCTACGAGATCCGGCGGCATGTGCCCCTGACGGTCGAGGAGGAGGGGGTGCTCGCGCGCCATTTTCGAGAGACGGGTTCGAAGGTTGCGGAATCGCGGCTCGTCAACGCCAACCTTCGTCTGGTTGTGAAGATTGCACGAGAGTACCCGACGGGTCGCACCTCGCTGCTCGACATCATCCAGGAGGGGAATGTCGGGCTGCTCCACGGCATCCGGAAGTTCGACCCGGAGCGGAACATCCGGCTGTCGAGCTACGCGCAGTGGTGGATCCGCGCATACATCCTCAAGTACCTTATGGATAACCACAAACTGGTGAAGGTGGGGACCACGCAGGCGCAGCGGAAGCTGTTCTACAACCTCCGCCGCGAGAAGGACCGCCTGCAACAGCAGGGACTTGTACCTACGGCTTCAATGCTGGCGCGGGCGCTCGGCGTCAAAGAGGTAGAGGTGCTGGAGATGGAGGTCCGGCTCTCGGGCCGTGAGGCCTCGATCGACGCGTCCATCGAGGATGGGGAGCGGGGGTCGCTGGGCGACATCATCCCGAGCGGTGAAGAGGCGGTTGACGAGCAGGTGGCGGCGCGAGAGTCGGAGTCGCAGCTCTTGTCGAAGTTCGCCTCGTTTTCGGCGCATCTAGCGGGTCGGGATCTGGAGATCTGGCGGTGCCGTCTGGTTGCAGAGGAGCCGGAAACGCTGCAGTCGTTGGGCGACCGGTTCAAGGTGAGCCGCGAGCGGGCGCGGCAGCTCGAGGCGCGGATTGTTTCGAAGCTGGCGGCCTTCTTGGGGGTGCCCGCCTCCGCAGCGACCTCGCTGGTGCGCTCGGCGGTGTGAGGTCAGTTCTTGACCGTCTGCGGGCTACGGCGTAGCAGCCGCGTGGCATGTGTGAACGCTCGAACTCACCACTCTCGGCAGCGCGGCGGAGCCGAGGACCATCTGGTCGTCGCGCGACGGCCTGGGCCGGCAAGAAAGATAGCGCGACGAGTGGTTCGAGCGGTTGTGTCGACGGTCACCCTCGAGAGGAAGTTCATGCAGTCGATTGAAGCTGTCGATGCCTCGCGGCAGCGTTGGATTGCGGCTCAGAAGAAGGCGGGCGTGGACGGCATGTACCGGACACGGATTCACTATCTTCCGCTCCCGCCTCCGATGGCTGATGCGCTGCGGGTGCCGCGCGCCGCGCGTGCGGTGGTCGTAGAGCTGGGCGAGATCGATCCGCGGACTGTTGCCGGATTGGCAGCCTGCAAGCGGCTGGAGGAGGCCGGCGCGACGGCCTTCTCGATGACGGTGCAGGAGCGGGAGTCGGAATCGGATTACGAGCGGGTGCTGGCGCTCGCGCAGCAGACGACGCTTCCGCTTGTTGTGCGCGACCGGGTGATCGACCGCTACCTGGTGACGATGGCGCGTGCGCACGGAGCCTCCGCGGTGACGGTGCAGCCCTCCGTTCTCGGTGACCGAGAGCTGCAGGCGGTGTTGGGTGCGGCCGTCGAGCATGGTCTGGAGGTCTGGTTCGAACTCGAGACAACCGTCGACTTGGAACGTGCGGTTCGGTTCGGTCAGGGGCACCCCGTGGGGCCGGGGTTCCGGACGGCTTGCGCCGGAGCGTCGAAGGAGGGCGGCGCGCTTCCGATGTTGGAGACGACGCGCCGGCTGATCTCGCGGCTGCCCGATTCGGTGCTTCGGCTCTGGACGATGGAGGAGGTGCCGGAGGTTCTGCCGAGCACCGGTTTCTCCCAAGACTTTGACGCATGGGTGCTGCTGGCGCCGACGGGGCAGGAGGCGGCGCTCGAGGCCCTGCTCGCGCTCCCCGAGGCCGGACGAGGGAGGTAGGTCATGGCGCGGTTTTCCGGAGAGCATCAGGCGGTGCTGTTGGTGAAGGCTCCGCTCGCACGCGTCGCTACGGGTTTCTCTGACCTCGACCGGATTGTGCGCTGCTACGGCCCGCTCGAGCGGTCGGAGCGGGCGGACGATGAGACGCTTCGGTTCTGGCTGATGCCGAAGACGCAGCGGGGTATCTCGTTCAAGGGCAACTACAGTTGCCGATACCGGTTGGTTTCGCCCGACCTGCTCACCTGGTCGACGGTGGGGTCGGGCAACATGTGGTCGACAGGCTCTGCCCGCTTTGAGGCGGTGGAGCCGGACCGCACCCGGGTGACCTATGCGCAGACGATGGAGGTCGAGATGGAGCTAAGCCGTCTGCTGGCGCCAATCGCGCGGCCCATCGTTGGGCACGAGATGCGTGAAGGGATCCGCGCCTACCTCGAACGGATGGTGGCGAGCGTGGAGCGGGAGGGCTGAGTTACTTGTCGGCGGGCGGCGTCGGCGGTAGCGTCGGGCTTCACAAAGGAGGATGCATGAGGCGGATTGCGGCGGTGTGTTTGTGGTTGGTTTGCTGCCTGACAGCCGTGGTTGCGCGCGCGTCGGCTCCGCTGGAGGTTTCTCCGTTGATGGGCAAGGCGGCCTGGGGTGCGACGCCGGCAGAGGTGCTGGCCGACTATCGCGAGCAGATGATGGCCCGGTTCCGGCAGGCGTCGGCGGGCGTTGCGGATCCCCTCCGCGTTGAGGAGCTCCGGAAGGATGTCGACGCATCGCTCAAGCGGGCCGCTGAGAGCCTCGCGCCGCTCGAGAGCGAGCGGACCGGATACGAGGTCTCGGTGATCGGTGGCGAGGTGTTCGGGCAGAAGGGCATGTCGCTCATGACGATTCGTCCGACGGCGAGCCTGACCGGAAACTTTCACTACCTGGTCTTCTCGGAGGGCCGGCTGTCCAAGGTGCTGATTGCCTACCCGCTCATGAGCATCGACTTCATGTCTCTCGAACAGTTCATGTCGACGCAGTCGGAGGGCTATGGAGCGCCAGACGAGGTAGAGTTCCGGAGGAATGAAAACGGCGTAAAGTTGCTCCGTCAGGCGACCTGGAGCGACGGCGTAACGCGGATTCGGCTGCTGGAGCGCCGCGGCGACCTGCAGAGCCATCTGGTCGTGCTGGAAGATGCGACAAAGCCGGTCATCAGCGAGCTGATCGACCCCAGCATCAAGCCGCGACGGAGCGTCGAAGATCTGCTGGGTGGCGAGGGCGAAGGCCCAGTGGAGCAGCCCGAACAGATCGAAGAAGGGAACTGAGATGCAAGGTTGGCGAGGCGGGAAGGCCGCGTCGGCTGCGAACAGAGATGGAGTCAAGACGATGAAGAAGACCATGATTGCTGCGGTTGCAGGGGTGCTGGCGCTTGGCGCCCTCGGCTGTGAAGAGGAGAAGAAGGGGCCGCCTCCGGAGCCTCAGTTTGAGCTGCCCGGCAGCAGCCCGCTTGCGCTGACCAAGGCCAACCGTGGGGTCGAGCTCTGGCCAACGGTCACGCTGGTGGATGGTCATGGAGCCCGCCTCGCGGAGAGGTCGGCTTCTGCGGAGACGCTGGTGATCTACGAGCAGCTCTCCAGCGAGTATGTGATGGCCCGCACCGCGGTCTTCGCCAATGCCAAGCTGGAGAACCGTCTCGAAGATCTCTTTTCAGAGCCGAAGCTGACCGACGCGATGGCTGGCTACGGCCGGAAGGTCTTCGTGGTCGACCCGCTGCGGCTTGACCAGACTTGGATTGTGGATGCGTCGCGGGGAACGCGCGGCGATGCGGCGGGCCGCGAGAGCTTCCTGAATTTCGGCGATGCCGGCTACCGTGAGGATGCGGCCATGCGGATCGTCTCGGCCATCACAGATGCGGGCGTGGTTCCCGAGGCGGTGGTCATCGGCTCGGAGATGGAGCGGTACTACCTGCTTAACCCGACTGACTGGTCGAACTTCGCCAGCTTCTTTGCCGAGGTGCGGGCCGCCATCAAGGGTTCCTACCCGTCGGTTCAGGTTGCGGTTGGTATCAACTGGTCGAACTTCATGGAGTCGGTTGCGCCTGACTTCATCACGCCGGTGGAGGATGCACCCGGTTGCGCGACCGACGCCGAGTGTGGCGCAGGGAGCTACTGCGCAGCGTCGCAGTGCGGCGAGCTCGACTTTGTGGCCCTGCAGGCGGCGTGGAAGGCGGTCATCGACCCCATCACCTTCGATGCCGTGACAGCCACGCCGCTTACCGACTTCTATGCCTTTGCCTCCATCCCGAACGGTGCGCTCTATGGCGGCAACCCGGACGCGCTGCCCGACACCCACTACGCGGGCATTCCGACGATGTTCCGAGAGGAGCCCACGCGGAAGCTCCCTGTGCGTTGGTTCCGGATTGGCTGGGATGTCACGGGCGACTCGGAGACACCGGTGAAGTTCCTGAGCCGTTTCAAGGAGCTCAACGGCAGCGGCTACGATGTGGCGCTCGTCTCCTGGTTCGGCTTTGTGCGGCAGCTGACGGGCGACTGCAATGTGATCCTCGGCACGCTGAAGGCGCGTCCGGAGGTCTGTCAGCGGGGTTTCTACACGAGCTCAGGTGCCCCTGCAGGCAGCCTCGGCGAGAGCTACTTCGGGGACTGACGCACGAGGCCGCGGAGCTCGGTTTCGACGGCTCCGACTTCACCGGCGCCGATGTGGGCGCCGACGATGGTGCCACTACGGTCGATGACCAGCCAGGAGGGGTAGGCTGCGACCCAGATCTGGGGGATGCTGGCGAGGTCGAGATCGGTGGCGATGGTGTAGGCGAGGTCGGAGTGCTTGGCCGCGTAGGCAGCGACATCGGCCTGATCTTCCGGTGAGAGTGCGATGATGGTGGCGTCGTGGCCGAGCTCCTGCTGCAGCGCGCTGAGCTGGGGGGCGGTTCGGACGCAGGAGGGGCACCAGGTGGCCCAGAAGTAGATGACGGTGGGCTGGCCCTCTGAGGCGAGTTCGACGGGCTTCTGGTCGAGTCCGACGCCGTGAGCGGTTGGGAAGCGTGAGCCGACGAGGCGACGGAAGATGTCCTGGTCGTTCTTCGGCCGTTCGGCGAGCGTGGCCTTGAGGATGCGTTGCGTCGTGCCCCCGAGCGTGACCTCGACGGTGGAGGCCGGGGGGAGGGCGCGGACGATGGCGATCATGGCCTCGGAGGTGGCGACGGGCTGCCCGTTGATGGCCAGGATGGTGTCGCCTGCAGTGAGTCCTGCCTGGTCGGCCGGGCCTGCGCTCAGGACAGCAGAGGCAACGACCTTGCCGTCTCGGTTTGCGAGGCGGAGCCCGAGCCAGCCGCTCGGCGGCTGGGGCGCGGTTGGGGCAGCGGGCACGGTGGTTGGCCCGTTTGCGCCGGTGGGCGTGTTGGTGGGCGGCACTGCGCCGGTGGGCAGGAGAGGTTCGGCGGCGGCTGCCGGCGCGGCGGCAAAGAGGATTGCGGCGAGCGCAAGTCGTGCAGAGCGGGGGATAGAGCGTGGCATGCTGGATGAACTCTGGTAGTGGCGCGGTGAGACGCGAAGCGCGCCATTCATGGAGCAACGAGGCGATGGATACAAGGCTAACCGTTGAGCAGATTCAGAGCGTGCGACTCGGCCTTGTGGGGAGTGCGGTGGTGCTGGTCACAGTGATTGGCTGGGTAGGCATGCTGCACAAGTCGAAGTGGGATGTGCCCTCCGGCCGCGGCTGGATGCGCTATGTGGCGGGCTGCCTGGTTGGCTGCCTGGTCTGGTTTGCCTTTGCGCTCTACACCGCTGCACCGGCCGGCGAAGAGCTGCCCTGCTACACGCTGGAGCAGGCGCGTGCCCGCCAGGCGGAGTTGAAGTTGCCGATCCTGATGGACTTCACTGCGGACTGGTGCACGGCCTGCCACGAGTTGCGTGAGAAGACCCTCAACAGCAACGATGTGATTGATGCCAAGGATCAGTTCATCTGCGCGGTGGTCGATGTGACGGATGAGACGCCGGCCAATCTCAAGCTGATGAAGGAGCACGGCGTTCAGAGTCTTCCGCGGCTGGCGCTGGTGAGCCCGGAGGGGAAGTATCTCCCGGAGGCCTCACTGGCAGGGTTTGTAGATGCCGAGACGGTGCTGAACTCGGTTCGAGCGGCTGCTTCGGGCGGCGGAACGACACGGATGACCGACTTTGAGCGGGCGCTGGCCCGGGGCGGTTGGCTGTCGGCCTTCTTCCTGGTCTTTCTTGCGGGCATCGGGGCGAGCCTCACGCCCTGCGTCTACCCGCTGATCCCAATCACGATCGGAGTGTTCGGAGCGTCGCAGGCAAAGTCGCGGATGCATGCCTTCTCGCTCTCGCTGGTCTATGTGCTGGGCATTGCGGTGACCTACAGCGCGCTGGGCGTGGCAGCGGCGCTGGCCGGCGGGCTGTTCGGCTCGGCGCTTCAGAGCCCGGTGGTGCTGGGAAGTTTTGCGATGATGTTCATTGCCCTGGGGCTGAGCTCTCTGGGGCTGTTTGAGTTGCAGCTGCCGACTGGGCTTCAGACGAAGCTGGCCAGTTCGGGTGGCGCCGGCTTTGGCGGTGCGCTGGTGATGGGGCTGCTGGCCGGTGTGATTGCTGCGCCTTGCGTGGGCCCGATTCTGTCGGGCGTACTGTTGTTCATCACGCAGACGCGGGATGTCCTGTTGGGCGTGGCGCTGATGACCGATTTTGCGCTGGGGATGGGGCTGCTGTTCATCATCTTGGGGACCTTCTCTTCGCTGGCGCACAAGCTGCCGCAGTCGGGGTCTTGGATGGATTATGTGAAGACGGGATTTGCGGTCATCTTTGTGGCCATGGGGATGCGCTACCTTTCGCTGTCGATCTCGGAGCTGCGCGAGGCGCCTGGTGCCTTCTGGGCTACGGCGGCTCGTCTCTGGAGCTGAGCTGCTGTGGCGGAACGGGGGCTGGCATCGCGCGGGTTCTGTTTGGAATCGGGTAGCCATCGGTGTCGGTGTCGGTGTCGGTGTCGTTTGACAGGCTGTTGCCTGTGCCTACCTGTGCGCCTTCGCGAGATGTTCCGCTTTCACGGGAAGTCCCATGCCCCTCTACGAATACCGATGTGAGCGTTGTTCGAACGAGTTTGAAGTGCTCGTTCGCCGCAGTGACACGGCGATTTGCTGCCCGTCGTGCGGTGGTGATGAGGCTTCGAAGAAGGTGAGCCGGAGCTCGTTCCACCTCAAGGGGACTGGCTGGTATGCATCGGAGTATGCGTCGGCGAGCGCGGCGTCGGCAGAGAGCGTGAGCGGTGCTGTGGCAGCATCGGCGGGCGGCTGCGGCTGCGCGAGCAAGACGAACTAGGAATCAACCAATCGCGTCGTCGCAGCGATGGCGGCGCGTGAATCGAAGGAGAAGAGAGATGGCAAAGATCATCGGCATTGACCTCGGAACGACGAACTCGGTTGTCTGCGTGATGGAGGGTGATGAGCCCGTCGTGATCGCGAACCAGGAGGGGGCGCGTACGACGCCATCGGTGGTGTCGTTCGACGCCAACGGTGAGGCGGTTGCGGGTCAGGTTGCGAAGCGGCAGTCGATCACGAATACCGAAGGCACGATTTTCTCGGCCAAGCGGTTCATCGGTCGGAAGTTCACCGAGTGTCAGAACGAGGTGAAGCGGATGCCCTATTCGGTCCGCGAGGCGAAGAATGGGGACTGCGAGTTTGAGATCCGTGGTCGTCGCTACGCTCCGCCGGAGATCAGCGCGAAGGTGCTGATGAAGCTGAAGGCGGCTGCGGAGGCCTACCTGGGCGAGACGGTGACGGAGGCGGTCATTACGGTGCCGGCCTACTTCAACGACAGCCAGCGTCAGGCGACGCGCGATGCGGGCCGCATCGCCGGTCTGGATGTGAAGCGCATCATCAACGAGCCGACCGCGGCCGCGCTGGCCTACGGTCTGGACAAGAAGAAGGAGGAGACCATTGCGGTCTATGACTTCGGTGGCGGTACCTTCGACGTGTCGATCCTCGAGGTTGGCGACGGCGTGGTCGAGGTGAAGTCGACGAACGGCGACACGACGCTGGGCGGCGATGATGTTGACCACCGGCTGATGGACTGGCTCCTCGAGGAGTTCAAGCGGGAGTCCGGCATGGATGTCTCGAAGGAAAAGCAGGTCCTTCAGCGGCTCAAGGATGCGGCGGAGAAGGCGAAGATTGAGCTCTCTTCGGTGACGGAGACGGAGATCAATCTTCCCTACCTGACGGCGGACGCGACGGGTCCGAAGCACCTTGTGAAGACGCTGTCGCGGGCGAAGCTCGAGCAGCTCATCGATGACATCATCGAGCGGACGATGGAGCCCTGTCGGAAGGCGATGGCGGATGCGGGCCTGAAGGCGTCGGACATTCACCAGGTGGTTCTTGTCGGTGGTTCGACGCGCATCCCGAAGGTGAAGCAGCGGGTGACCGAGTTCTTCGGCCGCGAGCCTCACCAGCGTGTGAACCCGGACGAGGTTGTGGCGCTTGGCGCTGCCGTTCAGGCCGGCGTTTTGTCGGGTGATGTAAAGGACCTCCTTCTGCTCGACGTGACGCCGCTGTCGCTTGGCATCGAGACGCTCGGCGGGGTTACGACTGTGCTGATCCCGCGTAACACGACCATCCCGACGAAGCGGTCGGAGACCTTCTCGACGGCTTCGGACAGCCAGAGCTCGGTGACGGTCCATGTGACGCAGGGCGAGCGGAAGATGGCGAACGACAACAAGTCGCTCGGCAAGTTCAACCTCGATGGCATCCCGTCGGCGCCTCGCGGCGTGCCTCAGATTGAGGTCACCTTCGACATCGACGCCAACGGCATCGTTCACGTGTCGGCAAAGGACAAGGCGACCGGCACCGAGAAGCAGATTCGCATTGAGTCGTCGTCGGGTATCTCCGAGGCCGACATCCAGCGGATGGTGCGCGAGGCGGAGCAGAACAAGGAGGAGGACGAGCGCAAGCAGGAGCTTGTGAACCTCCGCAACGAGGTGGACTCGATGTCGTGGAGCGCCAAGAAGCTCATCGATGAGAACCGTGAGAAGCTCGACGCGGCGCTCGTGGCGCGCGTGGAGGAGGCCCTTGCCGAGGCAAAGACGGCGCTTGAGTCTGGCAACAAGGAGACGCTCGAGGCGGCGAAGTCGAAGCTGGAGAAGGCCTCTCACGACCTTGCGCAGAAGATGTATGAGGCTGCCTCGTCCGAGCAGGGCGGTGGCGGTGCGAATGGTGGCGGTGGTGCCGATGGCGACGTCATCGACGCGGAGTTTGAAGACAAGAAGTAGTCGTCGCACCGTTTGCGCCTCGCTGGGGCGCTGTGCCGAAGGGGCCGCCGTGTGGGAAACCATGCGGCGGTTGACCTTTTTGGCGGCTTGGCGCAGAGATGGGCCATCTGCAACCGATGGTAGCCTGCAATGGATTCACAGGGTTCGAAGACCGGGCGACTGCTCTCCAAGGCGTCGCCGCTCGAAGTGGTAGCCGATCAGGGGGCCGACGGTTCCTACGAGATCCGTGTGGAGCGTGGTGCGACGCCTGCGCCCGAGGTGGTGGTGGTGCGCGCCGAGGCGGTGGCGCCGACCGGTGGGCGGGGCCGCCGTTGGGGCCTCTGGCTGGTGGCCGGCGCGATGGCGTTGACAGGCTTGGGCTGGCTGATTTCGGGCGGCGGAGCGTCGTCGCGTCCGACCTCGTTGAGCGTGGATGGCGCTGCTGTTCCCGGTCCGGCTGGTGAGCCAGCGGTGGAGCCGGCGCAGCGCGAGGCGGCAGCGCCGATGGCGGCGCAGGATACGGGCAGTCCGATCCCGCCGAGCGATCCGTTGCTGGAGCCGAACGCGGTGCCGCTCTCTGCGGCGACTGCGCTCGGGGTGGCAGTGGAGCCGTTGGTGGAGCCTGTGCGGGCGGTGTTGCCCGCGGCAGCGGAGCCAGCGCCCGCGGGGGAACTGAACCCGGAAGATGAGGGGCTCGAGGGCGAGGAAGGCCCCGATCCCGCCGCGGGTGAGACGCCGGAGGGTGAGCCTGAAGAGGGCGAGCTGAACCCGGAAGATGAGGGGCTCGAGGGCGAGGAAGGCCCCGAGTAGTCGGCTGCAGACCGGTCGCAGCGGGAGCTGCGCGGGCATCGGAAGCGAGGAGAGCGAGATGTCGAACGAGGTCGCAGCGCTGGTGGCGCAGTTGTCGGAGACGGAGCTGTTCGGCGGGATTGGCGAGTCGCTGCTGCCTCAGGTCGCTCGTGTCTTCACGCGGCAGTCGGTGCGGGCTGGGACGGTTTTGTTCGAGCAGGCGACGCCGGTTGCATCGGTCTATGTGGTGGCGCGGGGTGGCGTGGAGTTGCGGCGCCGCGACATAGCGACAGGCATGGACTACCTGGTGGCCTCGTATGGCGAGCTGAAGTCGTTCGGCGAGGAGAACGCGCTGGGTGATGAGATGTCGCCGCTCTATGCGGTGGCGACGGCAGAGTGCGACCTGCTGCTGATTTCTCGGACCAACTTTGTGTCGCTGATGCAGCAGATTCCGGCGGTGGGGCTTGCAGCGGCGCGCATCATCGCGCGGCGTGCGAACCGGCTGTTTTCGGACAAAGGGGTGAAGTTTGGAGCGCTGTCGAAGCTGAACATCGACCGGGCGCTCTGGAGTTCGGTGCCACGCCGGTTGATTGTGGAGGCGCGGGTGCTGCCGCTGGGGCGTCGGGGCGCGACGGTGCTGGCTGCGATGACCAACCCCTTCGATTCCAATGCGATCGATGAGGCGCGCCGCGCGTTTGGTGGTGCGAATGTGGAGGCGGTCGCGGTCTCGGAGGCAGAGTTTGATCGTTATGTGACGCGGTATGTGCTGCCCGCACTGGACGGGGTGGTGGAGGCGACGGCCGCCCCGCACCTCATCCCGAAGATTCCGAACAAGGCCTACCAGATGAAGTTCACCCAGGAGGGGAACGAGAACATCTCGGAGGAGGAGCGGAAGGCGCAGGTGACGGGCGAGCAGGTAGTGGCGATGCTCAACCAGATCATCGGTGATGGGCTGGCGCTGGAGTGCAGCGACATCCACATCGAGCCCTACGAGACCGAGTGCCAGGTTCGGTATCGCATAGAGGGCAAGCTGCTGCGCCGGCCTGATCCGATCCCGATGCGGTATCACGGCGCGGTCGTAAGCCGGTTGAAGGCGCTGGCGAGCATGAACATCACCGAGCGGCGGAAGCCGCAGGATGGTCGGCTGGGCTGTGTGTTCAACGACCGCGAAATCTCGCTGCGGATTTCGTCGGTGCCGACGCGGTTCGGCGAGAAGATTGTCATGCGTGTGCTGGACCGGTCGGCGTCGCTGATCGGCCTCGACCGGATCATCGGGCTGCCGCGGGTGCGCGACATTGTGCGGAGCCTCATCTTCCAGCCGCACGGGATTGTGCTCATCACGGGCCCGACGGGAAGCGGCAAGACGACGACGATGTACTCGGCCATCCTTGAGCGGCGGGGCGAGGGCATCAACATCAACACGGTCGAAGACC
>JBIIFW010000335.1:0-3359 GCA_044236985.1 Bradymonadia bacterium
CTGCGCGCCAGTGGCGGGTTTGCGGCCGGGCGTTGTGACGCGGTAGTGCCAGAAGTTGCCGACCGAGAGGGGGAAGGAGGCATGCTCGCGGCCCATGAGGGCGGGGTTGAGGTCGAGGCCTGCGGCACGGAAGGCGAGGAAGTTCGCGTCGACGGTGGGCGCCGCGAGGAGCCGCCAGTCGGAGTTCTTGTCGCGCGCGATCTTGGGGAAGTGGAGCGTGAAGGAGACCTGTGTGCCCGACCACCGGAGCTGCAGGCTGCTGTTCCAGAGCATCTCGGGCTTCTGGTCTTCTTTTGGCACGGAGCCGTCGAGCAGGTGGGGGCTGCCGAGCGTTACGGTGGTGGTGACGAGCTGCGCTCCGAGGCCGCCTTCGCGTGCGAAGGAGGCGCGAGGTGTGCCGAAGGTGCCGGCGGCCAGTGCTTGGAGCGCCGCTCGCAGCGCCGCGGTCTTGTCGCGTGCGGCCGTTGCGCCGCTGCCTGTGATTTCGCCGAAGGTTGCGGGCTCGAAGGTGAGCGCATCGATGGGTTCGCTCTTGCCGGCGATGAGGGCGCGGTAGGTGGCGGAGAGGAGCGCTTGGGGCGAAGTTGCAGGCGCAAACTCACCGGGGGCTTCGACCTCGGTTGCGCCGCTCTGCCAGGCGACGGGGTCGATGCCGGAGCGTGTCCACTCCTCGAGTTCATCGGGCCGCGGCAGCCCTTCGCCCTGCGACTCGGTGTAGAGGAGCGGTCGAAGCGGGAGCTTCGATTCGTCGATCTCCGGCTCGCTGCCGCAGGCTGCTGTTGCTGCGAGCAGCGCGACGAGGAGGGCGCGTAGGGTGCGATCAGCCCAGCCCAAGGTGGTGCTCCAGAAGGTCGAAGATCTCCATGCTGTCGAGGAGGTCTGTGACGGGGTCGAAGTCGTCGAGCTCGAGGGTGACAACGGGCGACAGGGTGTAGCGCTCCATCCAGCCGTCGTAGAGGGTCTGCAGCCCCTTGAGGTAGGCGAGCGGGATCTCCTGCTCCATGTCCCGGCCCCGCTTGGCGATGCGCTTGCGGAGCGTCTTGGTAGAGCCGCGCAGGTAGATCATCAGGTCTGGAGGCCGCAGCTCGGCGCGCACCGAATCGAAGAGCATCCGGTAGGTCTCTGCCTCACGCTTCGACATGGTGCCGTTGCGGGCCAGGTTCTCTGCAAAGATCTCGGCATCTTCCCAGATGGTGCGGTCTTGGATGACATGGCCAGGGTGTGCGGCGAGCTGGCGGTGGAGCCTGATCTTGCTGGCCAGGAAGTAGATCTGGCTGTGGAAGCTCCAGCGAGGCATCTCTTCGTAGAAGTCGGCGAGAAAGGGGTTCTCGTCGTTGGGTTCGAAGAAGGGTGCCACCCCGTACCGCTGCGAGATGTAGTTCACGAAGGAGCTCTTCCCCACGCCGATGTTGCCTGCAACGGCAATGTAGGCGCCGCGGTTCACGCCAGCCCCATCATCTTGAGGAAGGGGTTGTGGCTCCGCTCGCGTCCCATCGTGGTGTCTTGCATGTGGCCGGGGAAGAGGCGGGTCTCATCGGGCAGCGTGGCCGCGAGCTTTCCGAGGCTCCGCTCCATCTGATCGCCGTCGCAGAGGGGAAGGTCGGTGCGGCCGATCGAGTCGAAGAAGATGAGGTCGCCCACGAAGGCGAGCCTCTGCCCGCGCTCCCAGAGCACGACATGGCCGGGCGCGTGGCCGGGCGTATGGAGCACCTCGAAGCGGAGGTTGCCGAGCGTGAGCACCTGGCCGTCGGCGAGTGAGGCGTCGACGGGCGGCGGTGGCGGACAGGGAAAGCCCATCATGGCGCCCTGCGCGGAGCAGTTGGCGTAGAGCGGTGCGTCTGCCGGGTGGAGATGGATGGGCGCAGCGAGCCGCACGCGGGTTGCAGCCAGCCCTGCGACATGGTCGATGTGGGCGTGGGTCTGGAAGATGGCCTCGATGCGCAGCCCGCGGGCTTCTGCGAAGGCGATGAAGGGCTCGGGCGATGCGCCGGCGTCGATGATGGCGGCGGCGCCCGTGACGGGGCAGCCGACCAGGTACTGGTTCATCGCGAAGGGGCCTACAGGCATGCCTGCCACGACCACCGCGGGGCTATCTACAAAGGTCTTCATGGTGAGCCCGGAGAGGGGGTTCGATCAGTGGGCGACGCGGCCGACTTCGACCGAAACGGCGGTCACGGCAGCCGAGTATCGCTCTACACAGGCGGTGATGCGGGCGATAGCCTTGGCCATGTCGTCGGAGGTGCTGGAGGCGCTCGCGGCGCTGTCGGAGGCCTCCTGGCAGATGGAGAGCGCGCTCTCAGCTGCAGGGCGGAAGACGGTGCGGATGTGGCTGTCGAGGGCGGGCTCCGCGTCGGCAAGCTTGCGGATGCTGGCGTTGAGCGGGTCGCTCTCGCGGAGATAGGTGTCGAGGAGGGCGCGGACCTCCGCCATGTCGTCAGCGGTGAGGGCGCGGCTGGGGAGTCGGGCTGCTCCGATGGCGAGCGCCTGCCCTGCCCGGTCGACCCGCTCCACCCGCTGGTTGACCTCGGTCAGGAGCTCGCCGGGGAGTTTCGCGCTACAGGCGGAGAGCAGGGTGGCGGAGAGCAGCAGCAGGCCTGCCGAAGGGAGGGTCATCAGGCCTCGGGCAGCCGGCCCTCGCGGACCAGCACCGGCACGACGCCCTCTCCGAAAGCCTTCACGAGGTCGCTGTCCAGCAGGCCGGCGTCGGCCTCCTCCTGGAGCACCTGCATGGCCCGCTCCACCGTGGCAGCCTTGCGGTAGGGGCGGTCGGCGGCGGTCATCGCGTCGAAGATGTCGGCGACCGTGAGCATGCGGACAGAGACGGGGATCTGGTCGCCGGAGATGCCATCGGGGTAGCCGGAGCCGTCGAGCTTCTCATGGTGCCAACCGGCGATGTTCGGGATCTCGGCGAGGTCGTCGCTCCAGGGGATCTGCTGCAGGAACTCGCGCGACCGACGGGCGTGCGAACGCATGTCGACCCACTCGCTCTTGTTCAGGGTTCCCTGCATGATGAGCATGTCTTCGAGCTCCTCTGGCGAGAGCAGCGTCCGGACCCTGCCGGTGCTGTCGCAGAAGCTCATCTCCCCGATCTTCTTGATGCGGGCGATGGTCGCTTCGTTGAGGCGGCGGCCATACTGGTTGTCGATGATGACCTGCTCGGCCTCGTCGATCTCGTCGATGCGCCGCTTGGCGATGCGGGCGGCATAGTCGCGCACCTCGCGGATCTCCCAGCTGAGCTGGGTGCCGCGGTCGAGCGCGACGCGGAAGGCGTCGTTGTGGGCGTTGGAGCGGGCCGTCTCGAACCGCTCTCGGACCGTCGCGAGGTGCTCTTCGCGGAGGCGGGTGCCCTTCATGAGCAC
>JBIIFW010000041.1:0-12172 GCA_044236985.1 Bradymonadia bacterium
CCCCCGTCTTCGGCGGCGAAGCGCTACCCTCCGCGGAGGCCACGGGGGCCGACATGGGCGCCCTCTTCCGGTATGACATCCCCGTGCCCATCTCGGTGGCCAACGGCGCCAGCGTGTTGGTGCCGATTGTTCACGCGATGCTCGACGGCGCCGACGCGCTCGTCTTCGAGCCGGGCAACGGGGCCGCCAGCCAGGTGCACCCCTACCGGGCGCTGCACATCAAGAACACGGGCAAGACCCCCATCCAGCCGGCGCCGATTACCGTCTACTCCGACAGCGCCTACGCCGGCTCCGCCGTGGCCCCCTACATCGGCCTCGGCCAGAGCGCGGTGGTGCCCTTCGGCATCGAGAGCGATGTCTCGGTATCCACCCGCACGAACGACCACCGCGGCGCGGCGACCCTCATCAAGATGGATGGCGGCAACATCTACACCCAGTCCGAGTACACCGTTACCGACGAGGTCTCCGTCGATAGCGCCCTGCCCGACGGCGCGAAGCTGTTCGTCAAGATCGCGCGCCGGCAGGACTACGCGCTCAAACTCCCCGCAGGCGCGACCAAAGAGGACCACCCCGGCTTCTACCTCGTCGCACTGCCCGTGACCAAGGCGGGGGCCTCCACCTTCGAGATCGAGCAGTCGACCCGCTCGACGACCACCCTGGCCATCAACGCGACAGAGCTGCCGGACCTCATCGGCGCCTACCTCTCGGGCGGAAAGGCCCGCCCCGAGGTCACGCGGCAGCTTCAGGAGCTCAACAACAAGCTGCGCGAGATGGCGACCATCAACACCGGTCTCGACAGCATCCGGCAGCTGCGGGCCGACCTGCAGAACCGGACCCAGGAGCTCCGCCAGAACCTTGCCGCCATCGGCACCTCGACCACCAACGCCGACCTGCGCGACACGCTGCTCGACCGCCTCGCCAACTCCGAGAAGGAGCTCGAGAAGCTGGTGGGTCGCCTTGTCGAGGGCCAAGAGCGCTCTTCGCGGCTCCGCATCGAGGCCTCGGAGCTGCTCAAGAGCATCACGCTGGGTGAGTAGGCGCCGGCAGCGGCGCCACCCGTCGACCGGTTAGGTCAGGTCGACGCGGAGGAGGGTGTTGCCGAGGTAGAGGTAGTCGCCATGGGTGACATCGCTCTTGCCGGCAATCTTCACGTAGGTGCCGTTGGTCGAGCCAAGGTCCTCGAGGATGGCGGTGCCGTCGTCGGAGCCGAGCAGGCGGGCATGCTTGGTCGAGAGGTGGGCGTCGGAGGTGAAGGCGATGGAGGAGCCATCGCCGCCGATGGTCAGCTCGTTGTTCGAGGAGGTGGCCGAGAGGCCGGGCTTTCCACCCTCGAGAATCTGCAGGAGGCGGAAGGTTCCCTTGCGGCGGGGGCTGGTGAGCAGCAGCGTGCCGTCGGCGGTGGGGTGGCTCTCGGCTGGGTTGACGAGGTCGTAGCGGAAGAGCTGGTTGCCGGTGCGGATGATGTCGCCGGCCTTGAGCACAGCGGTTCCACGGATGCGGAGGAAGGTGCCGTTGCTGCTGTGGTCGGCAATCTGGATGCGGCCCTGGCTCTTGGTCAGGGTGGCGTGGGAGACGCTCACGCCGAGGTCTTCGGCGAGGATGACGTCGCCGTTCTTGCGACCGATCTCGTGCTCCGAACCGCCGAGGCCGACGGAGAGACCGTTGGGGCAGGGACCGGAGACAATGGTAAGGCGAACGTGACCGCTGCGCACCAGGGGACCGAGGGGCTGCGTCTTGCGGGGCTTTGAATCGGACATGGCTGACTCCATGGAGCAGGAAGTTGCGGCGGTGTAACCGCTTGGCCGTGAGGCGGTCAAGCCTTTGCGAGGGGGGAGTGGAAGAGATGGGATGCAGGGGCTGTTTCGGGCGGGGGGCAACTTTGCTAGTCTGCCGCTTCTCTCTCTCTCCTGCGTACGCATGCCCGCAACCGCATTTCTCTTCTGTTCGTCCGGCTCGGCGGCTCCGTGAAGATCACACGTCGCCTTCAGTTCTCGGGCGCGCGACTGCTCTTCTGGGGCTTCGCTCTGCTGTGTGTGGGGCTCTACCTGCTGGACCGGAGCCCTGTGACGCTGCAGGCGACGGAGGAGGCGGTGGGCGGCACGATGCAGACGCGGGCCGGTGTAGGCGATGTGCTGGTGGTGCTCGACACCGCAGAGATGGTGCGTTCGTCTGCGATAGGCCGGTTTGAGCGGAGCTGGTCGTGGGTCGATGCGATGGAGCAGGAGGTTGGGCCGGTACGGACGGCGCAGACCTCGGAGCTGAGCGCGAAGATGCTGGAGTCGACCGCCTTTGTGGTTGTTACGCAGTCGTCCAATGCGGCCGAGCAGATGCAGCGCCACCTGGGGCTGCTGGAGGGGTTTGTGAGCCGCGGGGGGACGCTGCTTCTGGAGCTTCCGCAGGGGGCGCTGCGGTCCACCTTTGCGGCAGATGGCGAGGGTGGTTGGCGCTCGCCACGGGCGATCACGGCGGTCGATCGGGTAACGCCGGACGTTGCGGTGCCGCTGCTGAAGATGCCGCTGTTTACCCGGTTTGTGGGTTCGACGCGGCCGCCGAAGGAGGCTGTCAGCTTCCTTGCGATGGATGGTTCGCCTGTGGTCTATGCGACGCGGCGGGGTGACGGCGCGGTGGTGGTGGTGGACTTCGACTTCGGGTCGCAGGTCTCGGCGCTGCAGCAGGGGCTGCCAACGAGCGGCGGGCGGCTGGAGCCGCGGGTACCGGGCGATGCGCTCCATACCTCCGACCTGATCGCAGCCCCTTCGCTGGCGACGGCGGCAGCGCCCTATGCCGACCTGCTGGAGGCCTACATCGTCCATGTGGCGATGGGGTTTGGCTCGCCGATGGTGGCGCTGTGGCCCTTCCCTGGCGGCGCGCCGGGGGCGCTGCTGAGCAGCCACGATGCGGTCTCCTACGCTGGCCGGCCGCTCTGGATGTCGGCGCACGAGAAGACGCTCGACGCGCGGACCACGACCTTTCTGGCCCCGAGCGGCTTTCCCGATGCAGCGCGTGACGCGGTGGCGGTGGACCAGGAGGTGGCGGGCCAGTCTGCGATGCTCTGGATCACTTCGCCGGTTCACGGTGCGGCGCACAAACGGTATGGCTTGCTCGGCGTCGAGCCTGTGCAGGAGCGGCTGTCGTTTGCCGACCAGCTGCGGCGGGTGAAGGCGATCATGGGTGAGAAGTATGCGATCCGGGGAGCGCGCACCGAGGGTGGGAGCTGGATGCGGGACCCGTTTGCTCCCTACCGGGTGATGGCGGCGCAGCAGATGCGCTACTCGGTGAGCTACGAGCCGCTGCCAAGCACAGGCCTTGGGTTCGGGTTCGGCACCTGTCAGCCCTTCACACCGGTGGACAACAACGGGCTGCCCTTCCCGCTGCTCGAGGTGCCGATCTGTGCGGCCAACCCTTCTGGACCCAACGCCAAAGAAGAGTTGACGAAGATGGTGCAGGAGGCGGCGAAGGGAGGCTGGGTGGTGCATGTGCTGACGGGGGCCGACCGGTTTGAACAGGCGCCGAACATGGCCTGGTTTGAGGCCTGGCAGGCAGCGCTCGACGAGGCGCGGCGGCAGCGGGTCTGGGTGGGCGGTGCAGGCGAGTTTCTGGCCTTCCGCAAACAGCGTGGCGAGGCGACGCTCCGGACCTCGCAGCGCAAGGTGATGGCACGGACCGCGGCGGGCCAGCCGACCGACATCTCCTTCGTTTTTGAGGCACAGACAAAGCGGGCGGGGCTGACGGCGGTCTTCCCGCGCCGGCTCGATGGGCTGCGGTTGGTGGAGGCGCGGCGCGCCGCCTCGCTGGACGGCCAGGGCGAGCGGATCAGCAACGACGTCATCGAGCTGAATCATGTAGGCAGAGAGGCTTCGATGATTCCTCTTCAGGAGGGGTTCACCACCCTGTCCGTACGGTATCGGAAGTGAAGCGGCTCCCCCTCTTTTCGCAGCGGCGCCGGTTTGGCGTGGAGCTGGCGGTGACGGTTGTCGCGGTGCTGGTGATGCTGGCAGCGTCGGTGGATGCCCACCGTTTCCGTTTGTCGGCACCGCAAGAGCGACTGGCGGCGCCGCGGGGTGAGCGGGCTGGCGCGCGGGGCGAGGTCTGCCTGGTGCTCGACACGCAGCCGAAGGTGGCGGCGAGCCTGGCGGCCTGGAACCTCGATGCACACTGGCTGAACGCGCTGGAGCAGGAGGTGGGCGCGGCGACTGTCATCCATGCGCGGCAGCTGAGCCGGTCGGCAATCGAGACCTGTGTCTGGTTGCTGGTGCCGGCGCGGGCCGGCGCGGCGATGGATGCGACGCAGGTGCAGTTTGTTCGGGGCTGGATGGAGGATGGCGGCCTAGCGGTGGTGGAGCTTCCCACGGCCGCTTGGGCAGAGTCGCTGGGAATCGAGACCGACGTGACGGCGGGCAAACAGGCGGGCCGGATGGTCCGGTTCGATACGCCGGCGCCACGTGGCGGAGCGCGGGCGGAGATCATCAAGGCGCCCTTCTCGGGCGTGGTGGCTCGGTTCAATCCCAAGGATCGGGTGGTGGGTCGCGACCTGTCGATGCCGTGGGAGACTGACGCTGGACCTGCCGCGGCGATCCTGACGGTGGGCAAAGGCAAGGCGATGGTCTGGCTGACCGACGTGACAAAGTATCTGGCGATGATGCAGCAGGGACGGCCAGACGACGGCTTTCGGCTGCCGGCGATGCGCCCCGAGTGGGGCAAGGAGACCACGCTCTCTTCCGCATCTGTCACATCATCAGATATGCTTGATAATCAAACACCTTACGCAGACTTGCTAGAGCGACACTTGCTCTATCTTCTTGATCTTAACAGGCCGATTCCACGCCTCTGGCTCTACCCCGGAACCCAGCGTGGCGCCCTCATCGCCACCCACTCCGAGGCCGGCGACCCCCGCCGCGCCGGCTTCTTTGCCGACTGGGAACGGCAGCACGGCCTCCGCTCCACCCTCTTTGCCGCCGCCGATGGGCTCTCGCCCGAGGAGCTTGCCAAGGTGGGCCGAGCCAAGGGCGAGCTGCAGCTCGAGTGGGTGCCCCGCGGCCTGCCGCGCCCACCGACCAAGCGGTGGGGCATCGGCAGCTTCGCCTTCCTCGAGCGGCCCCTCACGCTGCAGGAGCAGCTAGCGAAGCTGAGCGCCGACGCCCTGCCCTACGGCCCTGCGACCGCAACCCGCACCCGACTGGGGAGCTGGCCCTCCGCCGCGCTTGCCGGATTCGACATGCTCGAGGGGGCCGAGGTCGCCTTCGACATGAGCCTCGGGCCGGCGCCCTCCTGGCTCAGCAACAACACCGCGATGCAGGGCTACCTCTTCGGCACCGGCTATCCCTTCCGCCCCATCGGCAAAGATGGGGTCCGCTACGGTCTGACCGAAATGCCCACCATCGTCTCCGACGCGGCGGCCGGCTACTCCCTCCCGCGGCTGAAGGCGATGATGCGGGCCTCCTCCGAGGGCCACCACACGGTCATCTCCGCCGACTGGACAGCGGTGACCATGGTGAAGCGTCCCAGCTTCGACGCCCTCGCCGGCTGGCGCGACGCCAAGAAGCTGGCCGGTGAGCTGGAGATGTGGGTGACGACACCGACCGAGTGGCTCGCCTTCGCGCAGCGACGAAGCCGCGTGCAGCTTCACTCGACCTTTGAGCGCGACCAGGGGCGCCTCGTCGTCGAGGTGCAGGCACCGACCGAGCCTGCGCAGGCCTCCCCGCAGGCCAATGCGCCGGCGGCGGAGGCCGCTGCGCCACTGCCCGCCCTGGCGGTGCCGGCCCGCTATCGCGGCCAGCCCATCCGCGAACTGCTGGTGAACGGCCAGCCGCAGGACCTCACGCAGCTCCCGCTTTCGGGCGATCAAGCACTGGTGCTCGTCCCCAACACGCTGGGCTCGTTGCGGCTCTCGGTGCTCTATGCGCAGCCCGTCGTGGAGCCGCTGCCGACCGAGGCCCCGCCGCCCTAGCGGCCGAGCGGCAGCCAGAAGCCCTTGGTCTGGTTGTTGTCGCGGGTGAACCAGAGGAGCGCGTAGCCGTTGACGGTGGCGGCGAGCTTGAGGTCGATGACGGTGCCTCCGGCGTCGGAGACCACGACGCCAGCGGGCGAGAGGGCCACGCCGGCGCTGGTGAAGCGGCGCAGCATGAGCGACCGCGCCCGGTCTTCTCCGATGCTGAGCCAGGCGATCGCCACCTCGCCGTCGACAGAGGCGATGGCCGGCTTGGAGATGCTGGCGGTGCCCTCGCTGACATCGAAGGTGGGGCCGCTGCTGGCGGTCTGGGCAGGGTCGCCCAGCGCGGCGACGGAGGTGGAGGGGAGGAGGAGGCCGCGCAGCCGCTTCTGACCGCCTTCGAGCTGAGTGTAGGCGGCCGCGGCGCCAGCGGCCGTTTCGGTGGCGACGAGATCTCCGAGTTCGACCGCGTTGGCTACAGGAGTCGTCAGGTCGAGCTCGCCGAGCTGCGAGGCGTCGGACTCCAGACCGATGAGGCGGACCGTGCGCGCGCCCAGCTCGCTGGAGAGGTAGAGGGCGCCCCAGCGTTCACCCAGCCGCAGCGCGACGGGGTTGGCGGCCACCTCGTTGGCGCCGGTGAGGCGGGAGGCGGCGCTGAGGATGGGGGTGAGGCTGTCGGCCGCAAGCGGCATGGCACGGAGCTCAGAGGAGACGCCGGACTGCTCTCTCCAGAGGGCCATGATGAGGTCGGGGCCGGCAGCGAAGCTGAGCTGCGAGAGCGAGGCCTGGCTGCTGGCGTCGCGGAGCAAGAGGGGGGCCGAGAGGGCTTGGCCCTCTCCGACGGCGCGGCGGGCGACGCGGAGCCGGTTGCGGTCGGCGCTGGGCTCGACCCAGCCGAAGAGGAGCGCCGCATCAAAGAGGCCGGCAGTCGAAGAGGGGAGCGCGCGGCCGACGGCGGGGAGGAAGCGGGCGCGCTGCGCGCTGATGGGGGCGAGACGCTCAAGAGCGAAGGGGGCAGGCTCCGGGGAGGCCGCGAGCGGGGCGCCGGCGGCGGAGAAGCGGGCGAGGCCGAGGCCTTCGCTCCCGCCCACGACGAGACCGAACTCGGTGGAGAGGAGCGAACCGGCGGTGCCGAGGGCGAACTCTTCGCCCCAGGTCGGCAGGGTGGAGAGCGCGATGGGCTCCGCTTCGAGGTCGGCAATCTGCCGGCAGCTCTGCGTGGGCTCGTCGCAGGCGTAGCCCGCGGTGCATTCTGTCTCGGAGGCGCAGGTGTTGAGGCAGGCGGTCTGCTCCGCATTGCAGCGGTAACCGCCGCAGTCGCGCGCTGCGTCGCAGTCGGGCTCGACGTCGAGGAGCAGGCTACAGCCCGTCAGCGCGAAGGGGAGCAGGAGGAGGGCGAGAGGGTAGAGCCGCATGGTCGAGCCGAAGGAGACGGAGAGCGGCTAGTGTGCCGCAGCCGGCGGGGCGTTGCAAGCGGCTTGGCTCCGGCGGGCTAGAGCAGCTCGTAGGTGAGCATGACCTGGAGGATGTCATACTTGAGGGTCTCGGTGCGCACCTCGCCAGCGAACTGGTCGACCTCGACCCGCTTCTAGAATGCGTTCACGGCGAGGTCTCGATGGAGAGGCCACTCGCCGCCAACGATGAGGGCCCAGCCCTCCGGCGTCTTGGCATCATCGCGCGAGTTGTTGGCCTGGTAGCCCTTGCCGAGCGCGACGATGGCCTTGGGGATGAGGCCGCCGCGGCGGGTATCGTAGGTGGCGCCGACGCCGAGGATGCTGACGCCGTAGTTGTCGCCGCGGTTCACGAGGGCTGCGTCGTGGACCAGGTAGAGGTCGAGGTCGCGGCGGAGACGCATGCCAATCTTGAAGCCGTAGGCGATGCCGGTGGTGTCGTTGGCGTCGGACTCAATCTCGAGCCCTCCCGCATCGCGGGTGAGCGAGCTACTGTTGATGCCGAAGGAGACGCCGGCGAGGAGGGCGTCGGGGACCTTCTCTGCCGCCGTGGCGACGGCGCAGGGCAAGGTGGTGAGGGCAACTGCGACAAGCGCGCTCCAACGCATGAGAACTCCGAGGAAACCGACAACAGGACCTGCGTGGGCGTAGGTCGGCACGGCGGTGGTGGCAAACTTCGGGCGGCTCGCCACTGGGGCTTCATGCTGCGCTTCCCTCCCCGCACGAAGCGGCGTAGCATGGTGGGGTTCGCTCCGCTCCGGTGGCCCCATGCGCTCGACTCTCCGCCTGCTCTCACTCTGCTCCGTTGCGACCCAGCTGGGTGTCGCGCTCCTGCCTGCTGTCGTCGCGGCCGAGGAGCTACCCGACCTCAACGAGGCCGAAGCAGCGGCGGCCCCCGACCCGGCCGCGCTGGTCGGCGAGGCGACGAAGGCCTTCTCGGAGCGCCGGTTTGCGGCCGCAGCCCGCCTCTTCGAGGCTGCCTACAAGCTCGACCCCGACCCGACGCTGGCCTTCAATTTGGCCCGTGCCCACGAGGAGGGTGGCCGGCTCCCCGACGCCCTTCGTCGGTATCGCGAGCTGCTCGCGCAGAAGCCGCCGCGCCAGATTCAGGCTGCCTGCGAGAAGCGGATCGGCCGCGTGGAGAGCGACCTGGTTGCGCAGGGATACGACCCGGCGACGGTAACGCAGCGGGACTACCGGGTGCGGGGCAGCATCATCGTGGCCAGTGAGCCGGCCGGCGCCGAGGTCTCGATGAATGGCAAGGTGCGCGGCGTGACCCCCCTGACGCTGGAGCGGGTGGATGCAGGCGAGCACACGGTGCGGGTGGCGCTCGACGGCTTCCAGCCGGTGCAGGAGCAGGTCAAACTGACGGGCCGCGAGGCGGTGCCCTTCCGGGTCACGCTCGAGCGGCGCGGGACACGCGAAGAGTTTGTGGCAACGGCGCCTGGGACGCTGACCATCGAAGCACCTGAGCGGGGCATGGCGGTGCGGCTCGATGGTGACATCTATGGCTACACGCCGATTGAGGGGAGCCGCATCCCGCCTGGGAGCTACGAACTCGAGGTCACGGCCAAGGGGTGGGAGCCCTTTGCGACCACAATCGAGGTCGTCAGCGGAGAGCCGGTTCGGGTGACCCACAGGTCGGCGCGAATCTTGTCGGAAGAGGAGCTCGCGGCGATGGTGCCGAGCGTCTGGCCGGAGCGGCTGCTCTGGACGGGCGCGGGGCTTGGTGGCGTTGGGCTGCTCGCCGGCGTCGTCGCGGTTGCGGCGCAGTCGGACTACAGCAACAACCGGAGTTCGGTGGGGCGCGCCGACGCGCGGTCGACGGCCATCACCAGTGCTGCGGTGGCCGACACATTCTTGGTTCTCGGCGCGCTGACGGCGGGCGCAGGCTACCTCTGGGGCATGCAGGGTGGCAGCGCGCCCGCTGCCGGTAGCGACGATGGCCTTGTCCTCGTGCCCTGGCTCGGCGCGGGCGGCGCCGGCGTGAGCGTCTCGACCGGCTTCTGACCGCTCGGGTGGTTCGGCGTTGAAGAGGCGCCCTAGCCGCAGACGACCGAGGCGCCGGCTAGGCCGCGGCAGCTAGGCCTCCGCGTGGCCGGATGGAGTCGGCGATGGCGTGCCCAAAACGACCGAAGCCGCCCGAAGGCGGCCTCGATGGGGTTGCGCCGTAGCGCCGCGGCTAGCGGCGGATGATGGCGAGGGTGCGGACGGCCGGGGTTACCTGCGCGTTCAGCTTGTAGCTGAGGAGGGCGCGGCCCGTGGTCGGCGAGGCCTGGCCGAGGTAGAAGCCGTAGGCTCCCTCGTAGGCGGGGCCGCGGTTGCCGCCGATGACGGTCGCGGGGGCCGACCAGCCGCTGTCGCCGCGAATCTTCTCGACGATCGTGTGCTCGGTGGCGTCCTGGTAGACGACGGAGAGCTGCGTGCCGAGCAAGAGGAGCGAGGAGTCGAGGCCGACGCGGGAGGACTGAGACTCGCCGGCGAAGTCGCGGAGGCCGTCGTCGAGGAGCTCGTCGGTGGTGGTCGAGATGTTGGCGAGGCGAAGGTCGTTGCGGGTGGCATCGTAGTAGGAGATGAAGGTCTCATCTCCGGTGCCGATGTAGAGGTCGGGGAAGCGGCCAACATCGCCGGTGTCGACGGCAGCGCCGGCACCGTCAACGGTCTCGCCAGCAACGATGACGGGGGTTCCCGTGTAGGTGTCGGTGGGGACGCGGACATACTTCAGATTGCCGTTGATGGAGTCGTAGTAGGCGACGCCGAGCTCACCCGAGGAGAAATACTCGGCATCTGCGAAGAGGCCGGCGCCATAGGCGAAGAGGTTGAAGTTGGGGAAGGTGGCCACCTCGGCGCAGGCAGGGCCTGCGTCGGTGGTGAAGCACTTCTGGGTGGCGGAGCAGGCGCCGCCGCAGTCGGCGTCGGCCGCTGCAGTGGTGCAGAGGTTGGTGTCGATGCGGCAGGCCTCGGCGGTGGCGCAGGAGCCGCCGCAGGCGAGGCTGTTGGTCGAGCGGTCGAGTGCGTGGATGGTGAAGTCGGCGGCGGTGGCCGGCGCGTTGGTGGCGGCTGCAGCGAAGCGGAGCTCGGAGGCGTAGAGGGCCGGTACGGCAGCGGTGTCGCTGATGGTGGGGGCAAGGTAGGCGATGCCCGGGTTGCCAGCGGCATCGAGGACGAGGTCGGTGTAGAGGCCGGCGCCGTTGTTGGGGTCTACGACGATGCGGGTCCAGTCGTGGCCGGTGGCGGAGGGCACGCCGCGCGCGTAGAGGAGCGAGCGGACGGAGTCACCGGTCTGGGCGTAGTAGGAGACGTGGATGACGCCGTCGTTGGCGACCTCGACGGAGGCGTAGCGGCCGATGATGGCGCCGGTAGCGGCGATGCCGCCGCGGGGGCCGTTCGGGTCGCCGGTGACGGCAGCGTCGCTCGGGACGCCGTCGACGAACTCCCAAGCAATCTCATCGCCGGCGCCGACAACGCCGACCATCAGGTCGCCGTAGGTGGCGTTGAAGGTGGCAACGACGAACTGGCTGCCATCGGCGGAGACGCCGGAGTCGGTCCAGGTGCCGAAGTTGCCAATCGGCAGCGGGGGCTTGGCAACGCAGTTGCACTCGCCGACGGTGGCCTCGCAGGTGTCGCTGTTGCCCGAGCCATCGGCGACGGGGACGGCATCGAAGCCGGGCTCACACTCGGTGGCGTCGCAGGCGGCAGGGAGGTCGAGGCAGGCGCCCGTGGCGTTGCAGCAGTAGGTGCCGTCGCCGCAGCCATCCGGGCAGGCGACTTCGCAGGCGCAGACGCCGTCGGTGCAGCGGGCGGCAAGGTCGCCCTCGCAGGCCGGGCACTCCGAGACGTCGGTGCAGAGGGTGCCGGCGACGCAGGCGCCATCGACACAGATCTGACCGTCTTGGCAGTCGGCGGCGCTCTCGCAGCTGGTGCGAGCGACGCAGCTGCCAGCCTCGCAACGGAAGCCAGCCTCGCAGTCGGCATCGGTGGCGCAGTCCGGCTCACCCTGACAGGCGCCGTCGACACAGATCTGGCCTTCGGCACAGGCAGGGTCACAGATGCCAACCGAGGCGCTGCTGGCGGGCTCGGTGCCGCAGGCGGCGAGGACGAGCGCGGCGAGGCCGACGGAGGCGGCGACCGCAATCGAGCGGCGGCGACGGAGGAGCATCATGCCGGCGAAGAGCGCGACGAGGCCACCGATGGAGCCGGCGCTGTTGCCCGAGGCGCTGCAGCCAGCATCGGCATCGCTGCTCTGCGCGGAGGAGCCGCCGCCCACAACGCGGAAGCTCTTGGTGGTGGTGGCGCGGTGGCCAGCGGCGTCGGTGGCCTCGACGGCGACCTCGACCGAGCGACCCTCGTAGGCCGAGAGGTCGATGGTGCCGGCGGCGCGGGCGGTGACCCAGGCGCCATCGGCGATGCGGTAGCGGACGAGGAGGGCCTCGGCGCTGGAGACAGTATCGATGGCGGTGAAGGAGACCTGGTGGCCGACCCGCTCCACGGAGATGGCGGGGACCGAGTGGTCGACGGTGACGGTGGTCGAGGCGGTGACGGGGCTCACGCTGGTGTTGTCGCCCCGCTTGCGGACGCGGACTTCGAGGTTGTGGTTGCCTTCGAGTGCCATGACAGGCTCCGAGATCTTGAGGTGGGGTGTCTGCTGCCAGACCGACCAGAGGCCGCCAGCGAAGCGCCAGGAGTAGTCGAGTTCGACCTCGTCGAGACCGGGGACCATGGTCTCCATGTCGAGTTCGAGGGTGGGGATCAGGAGGTCGAGGTCGACGGGCTCGCCGAGCTGGTCGGCACA
>JBIIFW010000336.1:0-3324 GCA_044236985.1 Bradymonadia bacterium
TGGGCCAAGCGCTGCCGCAAAGCTCGACGGGCCGTCTATCCAGGGGCTCTTCCACTGCACCCGCGCCTGCTCGCCCTTGCCGGGCTCCGAAAGCGCCAGCGGCAGCTCCTCGCCCCGCTCCAGCAGCCGGCTCTGCGCCAGGATGCCATAGTAGGAGTTCGGCGAGGTGGCCCGCGCCTGCGCGAAGGCTCCTGCCGCCTGTTCGCGCTCGCCGAGCTGGTCGTAGGCCCGCGCCATCCAGTAGAGCGCCCGCGCCTTGGCTGCGCCCGATGCGTTGCTTGCGACAATCTGCCACTTGAGCCGCGCCGGCTCGAACTGGCCCGCAAGGTAGAGGTCGAAGGCGTTCTCGAAGGTATCCACAGCCAGCCCGCGGCCCGCTGCGATGCGGTGGGCGAGCGCCTCCTCGTAGCGGCCAAGGTCGTGGGTGAAGGTGGCGAGCTCCCGCGCCCGCTCCACCGGCCCCGAATCCTCGTGGGCCATCGTGAAGGTGCCCACGGCTTCGTCTTCGCGGCCCAGCCGGCTCAGCGAGCGGGCATGGCCGATGAGCACCTCTGAAAGGTCGAGACCAACGGCGGGAGGCTCACGCAGAGCCCGGTAGCGCGCCTCCGCCTCTTCAAAGCGGCCCGCCTCGTAGCTGTTGAGCGCCCGCTGCAGCCGCACCCGCGACAGGTAGCTCGCATCGTTGCCCGCCTTGGCGGTCTCCGCTTCGAGCTGTCCGAGCCAGCCCTCTGCGCTCTCCCAACGCCGCATCTTTCGCAACTTTGAGCCCCGCTCGAGCCGCTGCTCGGCCGAGCGCGACGGCCGCGCAATGTCGGCGAGGGGTGGGGCGGCAAGCAGCGAGCGGGCAGCCTCTGCCGCCGGCGCGAATGGCCGCTGCCAGTCAAGACCGTCGAGCCACCGGACCGCGTCGCGCGGGTGCCCGCCGCCTGCGAGCCTGCGACCCACCTCCACGCGGAGCTCGTCCTCGTGCGGATACTCAGGGTAGGTCGAAAGCAGCGCGCCAATCGCTGTTGCAGCGGCCGCCACCGCCGCCGGTTTGTCTGCGCAGGCCAGGTCGGCCCGAGCGACGATGAACCTGGCCTCGTGGACAATCGGGAAGCGGCTGCCGGCCTCGGTCACCCGCTTTGCTAGCGTCTGCGCCGTGGCACAGTCACCCGACTCCAGGCTCGCCCGTGCGGCCCAGCTCTGCAGGTGGGCGAAGAGCGGGTCGTCGCTCTTTGCCACCCTCGCAGCGCGCACCAGCCGCTCGGCCGCCGCGGCGAAGTCGCCGGCCTCGAGTGCGCCGTAGCCGGCAACGAGCGTTGCAGTGCCGCGCTCCTGCGGCGAGAGCGTCCCTGTGAGCGCCAACGTTGCGCACCGCGCCGCCCGCGCCGGCTCATGCCGGAGTGCAGCCTCCTGTGCCGCCAGCAGCCCCGACCGGCCCGGCTGGCAGGCGCTTTCAAGGGTCGCGGTCGCCGTCGCCGCATGCACCATCCGTCGCGCCTTCGCCATCGCGTCGGCCCGCTCGTCACGCACCGGCGCGGCGCTCCGAGGCAGCGCCCGGGTGGCCACCACGGGCTCGCCATCCTCCGGCACGGTCCCGGGCGGCAGGCAGCCCAACGCGGTCGCCAGCAGGACCGTAACCAGCCAGTTCCGCACGGCTAGGAGAGCCGCTCGAGACGCTGGATGAGGTCCTTCTTCACCAACTTCAGCTTCTGCAGCCGCTTGCGCTCCATCTGCTCACGCGCACCGAGATAGAGCCGCTGGTTGTAGGCCTCGAGGTCGGCCTCGAGCATCGCATGCTCCTGTCGGAGCCGCACGAGCAGGTGCTCTGTCGATTCCCGCTGCGGCGAACTCTGACCTGGCTTGTCCATCGTCGGCACCCCGCGCGTGAAAGGAGGCGGCCTACTGCTTCTCGGTCTGCGCCTTCAGGAGCGCCTCGAAGTCTTCCATGCTCATGGCGACCGTCTTGCCCTTGTAGGCATCTTCGTCGCTGGTGGTCGACTGCTTGGCAGCCTCCGCAGCCTGGACGGGTGCCACGGGTGCCACAGTGCGCTCTACATGAAGGACCTCTGCCGGCGCCGCAGCGACGGGCGCGGGCGCGGCAACCGGAGCAGGCGCGGGCGCAGCAACGGGCGCCGGAGCCGCCTTGATGGAGGGCTTGGAGGCCTTCTTGGCCGCGGCCGCCGCATCTTCGAGCTCGCTCGCAAATGCCTCGGGGTTGGCGACAAAGCCAAGCGACTTCGTGCCCGACGGGGTGGCAATCAGCACCGTGCCAAAGCCAAGCAGCTTGCCGAAGAAGCTCTGCGAGACAGAGACCGACTTGATGCTCGACAGCTCCACCGAAATCTCGCCGCCGTAGCTGCCGCTCAGCTTGCCAGCCGCGATCGCGAGCGTGGCGCCAGCGAGACCGGCGAACATGGCAGCCCAGTGGGCCTTTGCAGATACAGGAGCAAGATCGTTGGACATGGGCGCGACTGCCATAATGGGAGGGTAACGGTGTCTCATGAATCTACGGAATCAAACCAAAGATTCAAGGGTGAACGCCACAATCCGAGGCGATTGCCGCCTTCGCGGGGCTACCGTGCGTCGCCAACCGCAAACCGCAGCTCTTCCACCGCCATCTCGTAACGCGTCGCCGCCAGCCACGACTGAATCTGCGACGAGACGAGCTGCGACTGCGCATCGAGCACCTCGAGGCTGGTCGCACGTCCGGCAGCGTAGGCGGCAGCCCGCAGCCGGTTGGCCTCGGTCATTGCAGCAAGCCCTGCCTTGGTGGCTCGGAGCGCTCCCTCCGACTCCAGCACATGGGAACGCGCCGTCACCACAGAGGTCCGGATCTCGTTGCGAAGCGACTCGCGCTTGGCCTCGAGCACCGAGAGCTGCGCTGCAGCCCGCTGCTCGAGCGGGTCGGAGGCCGCCGCGGAGTTGGGCGACCAGCTCACCTGAACCCCCATCGCCCAGGTGGTGTTGAAGGCATCCTTGGGCGGGAAGGCCCGCTGGTTCGGGTTGGCATGGGTGAGGTCGCCCAGCAGGTCGAGCCGCGGGAAGAGGCCCAGCCCAGCAAGCGTGACACCCTTGCGCTGCACCTCAATCGCCGCCTCGAGCGCCTTGAACTCCGGCCGCTGCATGTAGGCCCGCGCCAGCATCGTCTCCGTCGCTTCGGGCTCCTCGCCGGCAGCCGTAGCGGGCAGCTGACCAATCGACAGCTCCCGCGCGTCGTCTCCGATGAGAATCCGGAGCGCATCGGTGGCAATGCTCACCATCGCCTCCGACTGCACCACCTGCATCTCTGCTGCCGCAATCCGGGCATCGGCGGTCACAATATCAACCTGCGGCGCCGAC
>JBIIFW010000042.1:0-12068 GCA_044236985.1 Bradymonadia bacterium
CGATGCCCGGAAGGAGCAGCGGTATGCGTGCGCTCTCTGCAGATGCGGCGAGTGCCTCGCTGGGTTCGAGACCATGTGCAAAGGCGACCACAATGTCACCGCCGCCGGCTCCTGAGGGCTTGGCGACCCAGCCGGCGCGGGCGGCGACCTCGATGCAGCGCTCCACCGACTCGCTCATGATGGGCAGCGCGGCGGCGGCGGAGAGGGCCCGCTCGGCATCGGCGAAGCGGGCGACAAGGGTGAGGAAGTCGCTTAGATCGCCCTCCGCGAGCGCGACCACCGAGGCTTCGGCGGTCTCCGCCATGGAGGCGAGCGAGGCCTCGACGCCGGGCAGCGCGGCGGCGCGAGCGGCCGCCAACGTGGCGAGCATGGTGCGGGTGTTGGCGGCCTCTCCGGCGTGGAGCACGGCGATGCGGAGGCCGGGCGGGAGCTGGAGCGGTGTGACGGAAAGTCCGGAGGGGCCGCGGCGCATCGCAGCGAGGCCGCCGAAGAGCGAGGTCTCCACATCGACGCCCGAGCCGGCCCCCTTCTGGAAGCTGCGGTGGGCGGCGTGGGCGAGGGCGGGGAGGCGCTGGTCGGGCAGGCCGGCGAGGCGGCCGAGCGCGGCCGTGAGGGCGGCGGCGGCGGCGGCGCTGGAGCCGAAGCCGAACTTGAGGCCTGTGGTGGCGTCGATGAGGTCGGGGCTAGCGAGCTTCAATGTGCCGGTGAGCGGAGCGAGAGCGGCGCCAGCCTCGGTGAGGGTGGCGACGACGGCGGCGAGAAGGGCTGTCTCCGGGCGGTCAGCGGTGGCCTCGCTGAGGAGCAGGGGGCCGGCCCAGAGATCGGAGGTGACGGCGATCGGGTCGCGGGCGGCGGCGAAGTCGAGGTGGAGGCCCCGATCGACCGCCTGGACGATGGAGGGGGCGCCGTCGAGCACCGCATACTCCCCCATCCAGATGAGCTTGCCGGGGGCGAAGAGGGAGAACGGGGCGGTCACAGTCGGGCGGCGCCAGCAGCTGGCGCAGTGACGATGGTTCGGAGCACGCCGGGGGTCGCGTCGAGGGCGCGGACAACGGCTGCGACCTCGCATGACGGCGTGAAGACCTTCACGTGGGGGCCGGCGTCGATGGTGAAGAAGACGGGGAGGCCGCCGGCACGGAGGCGTCGGACTTCGTGGATGACCTCGACCGTTGCGCCACGCCAGTAGAGCACGCCGGGGTCGGCGGCGATGGCGCTGGCATGCATGCGGAGGGCGCTGGCTTCGGCGATGCGGGCGAGGTGGTCGAAGTCGCGGGCGGCGATGGCGGTCATCGCGCTCTGCACGTCGGGTTCGACCGTCTCGATCCAGGCCGGGTAGTAGGGCGAGGTGCGTTCGGTGAGGTTCATGCCGTCGGTGGAGGCCACCTCCTTCTCGCCTTCGACGGTGACGGCGATGACGACGCGGAGGTCCCAGTGGTGCTCGTCGAAGAGGGGCTCTGCGAAGGCGTCGGTGCCGTCGGGGCGGGTTCCTGCATGCATGCGGGCAAAGCCGCCGAAGAGGCTGCGGGCTGCGGAGCCGGAGCCTTCGCGGGCAAGGGCCGAGAGCTGGGGCAGCGAGAGGTGGAGGCCGGCAGCCTCGGTCGCCGCGAGGGCGAGGGCTGCGAAACCGCTGGAGGAAGAGGCGAGGCCGGCGGCGGTGGGGAAGTCGTTGGTCGAGAGGATGCGGGCGCCGCCGAGCGCGGCGCGGGCGGCGGCGCCCTGCTCGAGCGCGACGAGGTCGCGGACCCGGTCGAGGAGGGTGGCGACGCGGAGCCGCTTGGCGGCGGGGACGGCAACGCCGTTGAGCTCGAGCGAGTCTTCTTCGGCGCCGAAGGTGAGGCTGGTGCGGGTGGCGACCGGCCCAAGGGTGAGGCTGAGGCTGCCGGCCGCGGGCAGGTTGAGCCGGCTGTCGCGCTTGCCCCAGTACTTCACGAGGGCGATGTTGGGGTGGGCGACCACAGAGGCGTGCATCAGGAATCCGTCACGGGTTGGAGATGGGCTTCAAAGGTGGCGCGCGCCAACGGCGCAAGTGCTGAAGCGACAGCAGGCGCGCTATCGTCTGTCACGAGCGCGACCATGCAGCCGCCACCGCCGGCACCGGTGAGCTTGGCGCCGAGCGCGCCGGCCGTGCGGGCCGCATGGACGGCCGCATCGAGAGCGGCGGTCGAGACACCGAGCGCCGAGAGGAGGCCATGGTTGAGGTTCATCAGGCGGCCAACAGCGGCACGGTCGCCGGCGGTGAGCGCAGCCTCGGCCTCGGCCACCAGCGCGCCAATGTCTGCGCAGAGGGCGCGGGCAACAGGGTGGGCCTCACGCAGGGCTGCGACCGAGGCGACCATGCGGCCGGTGTCGGCGCCCGCCTCGACCTGGGCGACCAGAAGGCGGAAGGGGCCGCCGAGCGCGACGGGGCGCATGCGGGGCGGGTTGCCGCGGACAAAGTGCATGAGGCCGCCGTGGATGGCGACCGCGTGATCCAGGCCCGAAGGATTGCCGTGGAAGACCCGCTCGGCGGCCATCGCAGCCTCGAAGAGCTGGTCGGGGGTGAGCAGGTGGCCGGCGGCGGCAGCAAGGGCGCGGGCCGAGGCGACCGCCATGGCTGCGCTGCTGCCGACGCCCGCGCCTGCGGGGAGCGAGGCATCCAGATGGAGGTCGTAGCCCGAGGCATCGAAGGGGAGGGCGTCGCGGAGGGCGCGGAGGGCGGCGGCGACCCGGTGGTCGGCGTCGCCGGCAACATCGATGGACCAGGCGGGCACAGTGAGGCGCGCAGCCGTGCGGCCGGTGACGGTGGCGGAGACGCCCACGGTGAGGGCCGCGGCGAGCGCCGGCTCTCCGTAGACCACCGCATGCTCGCCAAAGAGCAGCAACTTTCCGTGAGCAAAGGCCATGCCCCCTCTTGCCACGGAGCGGCCCGCATGTGCAAACAAAGCAGGCCAAAAACTGCGATGGAGCCGCGATGAAGTTCTGGTTGATGAAGAGCGAGCCCGATGTCTTTTCCTTCGACGACCTGATGGCGCGGCCAGGCAAGACGGAGCCGTGGGACGGCGTGCGCAACTATCTGGCGCGCAACCACATGATGGCGATGAAGAGGGGCGACCTCGTCCTCATCTACCACTCGAACTGTGAGCCGCCCCATGTGGCCGGCATCGCGACCGTTGCGAAGGAGGCCTACCCCGACAGCAGCGCCTGGGACCCGGCGTCGGACTACTTCGACCCCAAGTCGCCAGCCGAGAAGCCGCGCTGGTTCCGGGTGGATGTGAAGGGGGTGAAGGCGCTCAAGGAGCCGGTGGCGCTGGCCACACTCAAGGGCGACAGCGCGCTGGAGGGGCTGGAGGCGGTCCGCAAAGGGACGCGGCTCTCCGTGACGCCGGTCACCGAGGAGGAGTTTGTGCGGGTGCTTCTGCTCGGAAAGACCAGATACACCACAAAGTAGGATCTCGTTGATAGGCGCAAAGCGGGGGGCCTCGTGGGTCGGCATCGGGTTGGCGTTCGGAGCTCCGACCCCTGCGCAAGAATGCGCTGGCAGTAGCAAGTTGCATGGCGCCCGCCGATTTGCGAAAGCGCCCGCATGTTGTGACGGATCCCGCTCCCGTCGCACTCTGCTCTCTGGCTCTCTGGGCCAGAGAGTGGCGCCATGAGAGCCACCGAGGCGCATGACCATTTCGCAGCAGGAGAGCCGGAGCCGAATCGCCTTTGCGGTGTTGGCGCCCTTTGCGCGGGTGGCTGTGAACTGGCGGCTGTCGCTCCGGGAGGCGAAGCAGCTCATCGAGCTGGCCTACTATGCCGAGGCGCGGCGGCGGGGCTACAAGCTGCGCGAGGTCTCGGAGCTGCTGTCGGTGAGCATGAGCAAGCTGGGGCTGCTGTCGCGGGATCTGAAAGAGATCTTCGACGAGGGGACGACGGGGCAGACGACGGCGCGCAGGGTGCTGTCGGTACTGGGCGCCGGGCCGCTGAGCGAGGCCAAGCTGCTGTCGGTGCTCGACGATGAAGAGGCGGAGAGCGTGAAGGCGGTGCTGGCCGCGATGGTCGAGCAGAGGCTGCTGGAGCTGGTATCAGGCCGGACGCCGCTCTACCGGCTCGCAGCCGCGCAGTACCGGCTGGTTCGGGAGCCTTGGATGGCGCGGTATGATGCCCTCAACCAGCTGATGACCGTGGTGGGCCAGACGGTCGATGCTAGGTTTGAGCGGGTCGATGGGGCTGCGATGGCCCGGACGCTGAGCTTCAAGATCAGGCCCGAAGATCAGCCCCGGCTGGCGGAGCTCTACGAGAAGCAGTTCGTGCCGCTGATTCTGGAGCTGGACCGGCAGGCCGAGGCTGCTGGCGACGCGGGCGTGGCGATGAATGTGGCGGTGATGTGGGCGCCCGACAACGATGGACCGGATCAGCCAGAGCGGAACAGCGCCACATAGTCCACTTGAAGGCCCTCGGGAGTGTGTGCGGGCTGCTGGTTTCCTCGCTCGCGGCGGTGGGCTGCGGCGAGGCCTTGGCGCCATCCGATGGAGCGCTGCCGTGCGGGCAGGGCGAGCTGGTTCTGGTTCCGGCGCACAGTTACCGCCTGTTTGAGGCCTCGGTGGTCATCGAGACGGGGTTCAGCTGCCCCGAGAGGAGGCTGCCGATAGAGCATGAGGAGAAGTTCATCTGTGCGCCGCCCGACGGGCTGGCGGACGAGGCGCTGGCGGAGCTGTCGGAGGCGCTCGACGCCATGTCAACCGGGCGCGACCGGCCCGACCCCGTCAAGCCGAGGGGAAATGCGGGGCAGGCTGCCATGGCGCAGGATGAGCGGGCTGCCGATGGCGCCGACGAAGAGGCGGCCAGCAGCGTCGAAGAGCTCCAGAAGTCGGGCGGGACCGAAGAGGCCTCGGGCTACAGCGCGACGCGGAGGAGCTCGCTCGGTCGGCTGGGGTCGTCGTTGTCGGTGACCATCCAGAGGTCGCCGGAGCCGTCGCGCGTGGCGGCGAGCCCTTCGGGCTTATCGAGCAGCAGGGAGCCGTCGCTGTCTCGGAGCGGGGTGCAGTGCCAGCCTTGCGCGTCGTGCCAGCCGACGATGCTGCCGACCACTTCGCCGTCGTCGTAGCTGTTGGGCGAACACTCGGCGACGGCGATGTAGGTGAGGCGGTCGCCCGTCCAGGCGGCATCTGTGAAGGAGTAGGTGGCGCCCTGTGGCGCAGGCGGGAACTGGTGTTGCTCGATGCTGCGGAGCTCGGGGAGGGGAGCGACCTCGGGGTCGTCGAGCAGGGCGAGCAGCGCATCGAGCGGGATGCGGGCGGTGGCGCTGACGGGGAAGAGGTCGCCGATGGGGGCGCCGTTGCCACGCTGGAAGAGCATGAGGCTGCCGTCGGGGAGCGGTGCTGCGCCCTCGAGGTTGAGCTCGCTGCCGGCGAAGGCGGTGGTCTCGCGGAGGAGCCGGTAGAGGCGTGGGAGCGGGATGAGCTCGGGCGTGAGATCGGTGTGTGGGCGCTCTCCGACGGGGCAGCGGAGCCGGAGGAGCGTTTCGCGGGCGGGCGTGGAGCCGGAGCCGAGCGCGATGAGGTGGTGCTCGTTGTGGAGGGTGAGGCAGAAGGCCGACTCGAAGTCGAGCTTGCGCTGCTTGTTGCCACGGGCAGGCTCAAAGACCCTGACACCGTCGTCTGTGGCCAGCAGCAGGGGGAGGGCGACGGCGGTGTCGGGGTCGACGAGGGCGACGACGCGGGTGTCGTCCTGGACGACGGCGAGGAGGTCGCCCCACCAGGCGAGCCCGCTGCCAGCGCGGACATGGGCGGGGAGATCTTGTGAGGCATCTGCTCCGTCGCGATAGCGCAGCGGGCGACGAGAGAGAACGGTGGCGGTCAGTGGTGAAGTTGCGTGTGACATTTTGCCAGATTTATGAACAAAGCAGAGACCTTCGACGAAAG
The DNA here is from genome assembly GCA_044236985.1 of Bradymonadia bacterium. GTDB lineage: Bacteria > Myxococcota_A > Bradymonadia > REDH01 > REDH01 > CAIWGR01. The sequence goes on from JBIIFW010000042.1 coordinate 5,886, forward strand.
TTGTAGCAAGCCGCGCTTGCTGCCGAAACAGGCCGGCGCGCTGCCCATCTTCCAGTCGATCGCGGTGACCCTCCCCGGCTCGGCCTACGAAGACAACGCGCTCTACTACATCGCACGCATCTACACCGATCAGGGCAGTTGCGCACAGGCGCAGGCTACGCTGGCAGACCTGGGTGCAAGATTCGCCGGGAGCGTCTATGTGACCAACACCCAAACCTACCTCACTGCGAACGGCTGCTCGTATGCTCACCACTGCTCGAACCCTCGTCTTGCTCCTCGGGCTTGCGGCACTTCCCGCGGCGGTGGATGCGAAGGAGAGCGAGCGTGGAGAGCAGGTGGCGCCGTGGCGGGTCTGGGAGGTGCTGACGAGCTCCCAGTGGAGGCTGATTCCGACGGCGGAGCTGGCTGCAGCGGGTTATGCGGAGAGCAGTGAACTGGCCGGACAAGCTGGCGCGGGGCTCTCCATCAAGCAGCGCTGGGCGGGCAACAAGGCGAGCTATGACGCGACGCTTGAGCATGAGCCCTTTGCGATGCGGGTCTTCAACTTCGGGGATGGCGAAGAGAGCTACTCGCCGGAGCGGCTCACGCAGAGCACCCAGACGGTGGCAGGCGCGATGCGCTGGCAGAAGCGGTGGAGCGAGACCTTCTCGACGGATGGCCAGGCCTCGGTGTCGCAGCGATGGGCGGAGTTTGCATCGGATGAGCGGCGGCTGACCGAGGCGAGCTGGGCCTTTGAGGAGCGGGAGGCCTTTGGGCTTCGTCCGGTCTCTTGGACGGCGACGGCACGTTATGGCCGGAGCATCTATCCGGAGTATCGCGTGAACGACCGGGCACTCGACTCAGAGTGGGGCGGGCTCGAGGTGGCGGCCGACTACCGGCTCGCACCAAAGGTGGAGCTGACAGCTGGCTACGCGGTGCGAAGCACGCAGTATCTCGACGCCAAGTATGATGCGGTGGACAGCAACGGGACGGTGATCACGGCGACGGAAGACAAGTCGCTGCTGCGTCAGACGGCCAGCGTGGGGGCCTCGTGGAAGGCGGTCGAGGGGCTGAAGCTCACGAGCGAGCTGGAGCTCGTTCGGAACGACTACAGCGACTATACGCGGGAGATGGATGGGCGCGACGCGAGCGGCAACACCGAGGCGCGTCTTATCCGAGACTACGAGGATGCGACGCGGTGCCTGCTGCGCCTGGGCGCAAACTACCGCCCGACGGAGGCATGGAAGGTGCGTTTTTCGGCAGCGGGCTGGGTGCGGCCCTACGACACCTATCAGGCGCGCAATGCCGACAACGACTGGCTCGATGAGACGCGGCTGGATGCCGGCGTGAACCTGGACCTCTCGGGCGAGCTTGCGCTGGGCCAGGTTGTGCTGGCGGAGGGAGAGGGCTTTTCCTTCTCTGCCGTGGCGAGCGGGAGCTACGACACACAGTCGTCGAACATGAAGCGGGAGCTGTCGTTCGCGACCAACTACGCGGTGACGCAACTCTATCTGGGCGTATCGGTCTCGGGGAACGAGTAGGCGGGCGCTGGGGGGCGGCCTCAGCCCTGCTTTGCAACAAGGTAGGCAGCGGAGTGGGCGAGACGGGGATTGAACCCGTACTCCGTGAGGAGGCGGATTTTAAGTCCGCTGCGTCTGCCAGTTCCGCCACTCGCCCGTGGTCGCGGTGCTACCCGCGCGCCGGTGCTTTGCCAAGCGGCGGAGCGGTCAGCGGTCGTGACCGGGCGGTCGCATCGCGACCACCTGCCGGGTTCCTGCGGGCGACGTGCGGTGCGGTGCGGCGTCGGTCGCCCAGCCCCGGTCGTGCAGCGCGCCCATGCCGGCCGCCTCTTCGACCATCGCCTGCTCCATGTTGTCGATGGCGCGGCGGGCCTCGTCGATCCAGGCATCCTGGGGCTGGTCGTGGTAGCCGAGCATGGTCTCGAGGTTGGCCTGGTCGTGGGCCCGCCAGGTGGTGGCGAGCCGATGGGCCGTGTGGGCGCGCATGCCGAGCTGTTGCAGCGAGAGTTCGCCGGCCTCGAGCGCGCTCGCGAGGGTCTCACGGACCACCCGCTCCACGCCCAGCCTGCGGAGCGCAGAAAAGTGCTGGCGGTTGCGGGCGCGGGCGATGATGGGCAGCCCGGGGTAGTGGCGCCGGACCAGCGCGGCCACCTCGAGCGACTTGTCGGGGTTGTCGATGGCCAGCACGAAGAGGCGGGCCTTGGCACAGCCTGCAGCCTCGAGGAGTTCGTGGCGCGAGGCGTCGCCGAAGTAGACGGTCTGGCCCAGCTTGCGGAGCATGTCGACCATCTCGGGGTCGAGGTCGAGCACGGTCACCTCAAAGCCGGCGACCCGGACCAGCCGGCCGATCACCTGCCCGAAGCGTCCATACCCGGCGATGACCACCTCGGCGTTGTGGCTGCGGATGGCATCGTGGGGGCGTGGCGCGGTGCGCTCCAACATGCGCGGGAGCGCGAGCCGCTCGAGGGCGATGAAGAGGAGCGGCGAGACGAACATGGAGAGGACGATGAGCGTCGCAACCTCGTTGGCGATGCCGTCGGTGAAGACGCCCGTCTGGCGGCCATAGGTGACCAAGACGAGGCCGAACTCGCCCACCTGGGCCAGCGCGAAGGCGGCGATGAAGCCGGCCCGCTTGGGCAGCCGGAAGAGGCGGGCCAGCGCCAGCACCACCAGCAGTTTGAGCGACAGGATCGCGGCGAGCAGCAGGAGGATGCGGAGCGGGTTGTCGGTGACGACACCGAGCTGAAGCGAGGCGCCGATGGCAATGAAGAAGAGGCCCAGAAGCAGCCCCTTGAAGGGCTGAAGCTCGGCCTCGAGCTCGTGGCGATACTCGCTCTCTGCAAGCATCACGCCGGCCATGAAGGTGCCGAGCGCGGGGGGCAGCCCGAGGAGCTCCATGAGGCCGGCGACCGAGAGGACGAGCAGCAGCGCGATGAGGGTGAAGACCTCGCGGGAGCGGGAGCGGGCGAGCAGGCCGAGCAGGGGCCGCAGGAGGTAGTGGCCGGCGGTGAAGAGGGCGCCGGCCATGGCGAGGGTGAGCAGCAGCTTGAGCAGGGGCTGATACTGCTCCCAGAGGGTGAGGGTCTGCGAGACCTCGGGGACGAAGCGGAAGCCCTCGACGGCCTGCACGGTGGCAAGCAGCGGGAAGAGGCCGAGAATGGGGACGACAGAGAGGTCTTGTGCGAGCAGGATGGCGAAGCTGGACTGGCCGCCGCGTCCTGCGAGGAGATTCCGCTCGTCGAGCGAGGCGAGGACGATGGCGGTGGAGGACATCGCCCCGACGAGGCCGAGCGCCACGGAGAGGTGCCACTCCACGCCGAGCGCGATGGCGACGGTGGCGATGGCGGCGGCGGTGACAACGACCTGGAGTCCTCCGAGGCCGATGATGTCGCGGCGGAGGGAGCGGAGGATGGTCGGCTTGATCTCCAGGCCGATGAGGAAGAGCATCATCACGACGCCGAACTCGGCGAAGTGGAGGACCTTGTCGGAGGGCCCCGCGACGTTGAGGTGCTGGGGGCCGATGACAATGCCGGCGCCGAGGTAGCCGAGGACTGTGCCGAGCCCGAGCCGCTTGGCGAGCGGCACACAGATGGCGGCGGCGGCGAGATAGATGATGGCGTAGAGGAGGAAGGAGTCGCTCATGTGGCGCCTTCCGGTGGACGGATGAAGTCGCTGAGGTCGTAGTTGAGGGCGGGGCGGGCGGCGGCCTTGTCGAGGTCGACGCGGCCGTCGCGGAGGGCCTCGAGGAGGGCGCGGTAGTTGGCGGCGGCGTCGCGGAGCTGCTCGGGGTGTGTGTCGACGCGGAAGCCGTGGACGACGAAGGGGGCCAGGAAGCGCATGCCGCAGAGCTGGGCGGTGGTCTCCCAGGGGGAGAGGAACTGGCGGACATTGCAGGTGGGGCCGATGCCGTGCTCGGGATCGAACTCTGCGGCGCTGGTGGAGACGGCGTGGAGGGCGACCTTGCCGCGGAGCTGCAGGCCGTCCTCTCCGTAGGCCCAGCCATGCTCGAGGACCACATCCTGCCACTGCTTGAGGAGGGCGGGCGCCGAGAACCAGTAGAGGGGGTGCTGGAAGAGGATGATGTCGTGGCGGCGGAGGAGGGCCTGTTCGGCGCGCCGGGCGACATGGAAGGTGGGATAGGCCTCGTAGAGGTCGTGGAGGGTGACGCCGGGGAGGTCGGAGGCAGCCGCGACGAGCGCGCGCTGGGTGCGCGAATGCTCGAAGGCGGGGTGTGCGAAGAGGATGAGGATTGAGGCCATCGGCGGCACAGAGCGGGGGCGGCGGGAGGCCAAAGGATAGGCGGGAGGCGGCAGCAGAGCAAAGGTTGGCGGCTAGACAAGGTCGGGGTGAGAGGCTAGACGCGCGCCCACCTTACACTTTCGGGACCATTGCCGTCTCGTCACTTCGACCCTGGGAAGAGAACATGGCTGAATCGCACATCACTGACCTGAACAAGCTCCGTAACATCGGTATCTCGGCCCACATCGACTCGGGCAAGACGACGCTTACGGAGCGCATCCTCTTCTACACGGGCAAGATCCACCGCATCGAAGAGGTCCGCGGCAAGTCGGGCGTCGGCGCGAAGATGGACTCGATGGAGCTTGAGCGCGAGAAGGGCATCACGATTCAGTCGGCTGCCACCTATGTTAACTGGCAGCTCGAGAACGAGGACTACGCGGTCAACATCATCGACACGCCCGGACACGTTGACTTCACGATCGAGGTTGAGCGCGCCCTTCGCGTGCTCGACGGCGCGATCCTGGTGCTCTGCGGCGTTGCCGGCGTTCAGTCGCAGTCGATCACGGTCGACCGCCAGATGCGCCGCTACAATGTTCCCCGTCTCGCCTTCATCAACAAGCTCGACCGCGCCGGCGCCAACCCCTTCCGGGTGGCTGGCCTGCTCCGCGAGAAGCTGTCGCACAACGCGATCATGATGCAGATCCCGATCGGCGAAGAGGACCGCTTCAAGGGCACGGTCGACCTGCTCACCCGCAAGGCCTGGTACTACGACGGCGACAATGGCGAGGATATCCGCATTGTGGACTGCCCGGCCGACCTCAAGGAGGACATGGAGAAGTACCGCACGATCCTCATCGAGGGTCTCTCGGACTTCAACGACGATATCGCCGAGAAGTTCCTTGGCGGTGAAGATGTGACGGCGGAAGAGGCCTACCCGGTGGTTCGCAAGGCGACCATCGAGCGCCGCATGACGCCCGTCTTCATGGGCTCGGCCTACAAGAACAAGGGCGTTCAGGCGCTTCTGGACGCGGTCATGCGCTTCCTCCCCAGCCCCTACGACCGGACCTACGAGGCGCTCGACCAGCGCAACAACGAAGAGAAGGTCCAGCTCATCTCCAAGCCGGGCAACCCGCTCGTCATGCTGGCGTTCAAGCTTGAGGATGGCCGCTACGGCCAGCTCACCTACTGCCGCCTCTACCAGGGCAAGCTGCAGAAGGGCGACACCATCTACAACCAGTCGACGAAGCAGAAGGCCAAGGTTGGCCGTCTGGTCCGTATGCACTCGAGCGAAATGCACGAAATCGACGAGTCGGAGGCGGGCGATATCGTCGCGCTGTTCGGCATCGAGTGTGCGACGGGCGACACCTTCACCGACGGTGATGCCGACCTGACCATGACCTCGATGTTCGTCCCCGACGTGGTCATCACGCTGGCGGTCGAGCCGATCAAGAAGGAGGGTCTCAACAACTTCTCGAAGGCGCTCAACCGCTTCTCGAAGGAGGATCCCACCTTCCGCGTCACGCGCGACGAAGAGTCGGGCCAGACCATCATCGGCGGCATGGGCGAGCTTCACCTTGAGGTCTACCTCGAGCGCATCAAGCGCGAGTATGGCGTAGAGGTCCAGGCCGGCGCCCCGCAGGTTGCCTACCGTGAGACCATCACGAAGAAGAGCGACTTCGAATACACCCACAAGAAGCAGACGGGTGGTTCGGGTCAGTTCGCCCGCGTGCTCGGCTTCGTCGAGCCGTCGGACGCCGGTGAGAACTACCAGTTCATCAACAACGTCATCGGTGGCTCGATCCCGAAGGAGTACCACGCCTCGTGCGACAAGGGCTTCCAAGACGCCATGGAGAAGGGCACGCTGATCGGCTTCCCGATCGTCAACATCCGCGCCGGCGTCACCGACGGTATGGCGCACGCTGTTGACTCGAGCGACATGGCCTTC
>JBIIFW010000337.1:0-3288 GCA_044236985.1 Bradymonadia bacterium
CCATGAACCTCGCTCTTACGCTCTTCCGGAGTCGCTCCCATGTCTGTCTTCACCTTCGCTCGCGCCACCCGTGCAGCCCTCGTCTTCTCTGTGCTGCTGCTCGCTATGGCTGGTTGTGCGCCTGATGCCGACCTGCCCGCCGCTAACCCCGCAGAGGGCTCGGCTGCGACTGCACCCGACACCGGCGCTCTCTCCGCGCCCGAGGATGTGAAGGAAGACGCGCCCAACTCCGATGCGGGGGCCGACGCCGCAGACATCCTCTCACTCGATGCCACCGACGGCACCCGGACACAGGGCACCCTCGGCATCACCAGCTTCTCCTACTGCAACACCGCGCTCGACTGCCCCAACGGCATGGGCACCTGTGTGACCCAGCTCCCGCTCAACCGCATCGCCGCCGGTGGCACGGCCATCACGGTCAACATCAAGACGGTCCCCGGTTTCTCCGCCATCCCCGCCAACAAGGCCGGCGTCTGCTCCCGCAGCTGCACAGACCACCCCGAGGTCTGCACCGGCCTCCGTGTGGGAGCCGACACCACCCCCTGGTCCTGCCAGCTCGCCTATGCAGGTTCCTCCCCCTATCCCGCGAGCGGACTCCCCTTTGTCCCCAACGCGGCCGAGCTCGCCGCCGGCCCCGCCTATGGCTCCATCTGCCGCCCCCCCTTCGAGCGGGCCGCTGCCTACACCCCCGACTTCTGCGACAGCTGCTCCGCCACCGACAAGTGTGAGAACAGCTCGGCCTGCATCGATGATGCCTTCTACTCCGACGAGGCAGCCGATCAACGCACCGGCCATTGTCTCGTCGCCTGCAACGCTACCACGGCGAACGCCTGCCCCACCGGCTTCTCCTGCCGCATCCCGGGCACGGGCGAGTCGCAGCTCGGCAGCCCCAAGGAGGGCACCTTCTGCTTCCCCACCCTTGGCACCTGCACCAGCTGCCTCGATCGCGACGGCGACGGCGTGGGCGTGGGTGGCTGCACCGCCGCAGGCGGCGCCTCCGCGGTTGACTGCAACGACACCGATTCGGAGATCTACTTCGACGGCGCCCAGCCCGACCACGCCTTCCCCGGCTCCTGCGGCGCAAACCTCGATGCCAACTGCAACGGTATCAGCGACGACACGGAGCAGATCGGCGTGACAGACGAGGACGGCAACCTCATCTACGGTGCCGAGCACTGTGGAGGCTGTTTCAACGCCTGCGGCGGTTCGGAAGGCTCCGGCGAGGCCGCCTCTCGCCGCACCTGCGAAGTGACGGGCACGGGTGGCGCCTTCGGTAACCTCTCGGCCTGCCGCCCCTCCTGCGACTACCCCGATCTGCGCGCCGACTGCAGCAGCTCGCCCACCGCCGGCGACGGCTGCGAGACCCAGATCGACGGCCGCGCCTCGCTCAGCATCCGCGACTGCGACAGCGATGGACACGGCGACGCCCTGGCAACCGCAAGCGACCTGCTCTTTGACTGCGATGGCTCCGGTGTGACCGCCGTCAACCCCCGCGACGGCAGCAGCTGCTCCACCGTCCGCGTGCTCCGCACGGGCGCCTACGGTGACGACTGCGACGACACCCAGGACTGCGTCAACCCCGGCGAGACCGAGGTCTGCGACGGCTACGACAACGACTGCGACGGGCAGGGCGATGAGTCGGTCGTTGGCGTAGGCCAGACCTGCACCGTGGATGAAGCCAACGTCACGGTCCTCGGCGCCTGCCGAAACGGCTTCCGCCTCTGCGGCCCCGGCACCGAGGGGCTTATCTGCGGCGCTTCGCTGCCGACGACGGAGAGCTGCGACGGCCTCGATAACGACTGCGACGGCACAACAGACAACCTCGCTGCCGGCGGCCGCCTCTACGATGCCGAGGGTACCTCCCGCATCATTGGCGACAGCTGCACCATCGCGGGCGCTCTCGGCCTCTGCTCCGAGGGTAGCTGGCAGTGCTCCGCCGGTGGCGCAGCCTGCCTGGGCCCCACCCCATCAGCCGACGACCTCTTTAACGACCCCGAGCTGCTCGACACCAACTGCGACGGCATCGACGGCCTGCTCACAGAGGCCATCTTCGTCAAGGCGGGCGGCGCCAACCGTGCCGGAGCTGGGGGCTCCGTCTCAAGCCCCACCTTTGGCCCAACCGCCCTCGGCACCATGAACAACCCGGTCGGCAGCCTGCGCGTTGCCTTCGAGCTCATCGCGCAGCGCGCCTCCATCTCCACGACCAAGATCCGCCAAATCCACATCGCTGCCAGCCAGGAGGCCTACGCCATGCCTACGGGCCTCACGCTCGGTGCGGACGACGCCAACTTCGCCATCGTCGGTGGCTACGAGGTGGTCCTCTCCACCACCGTCTCGGGCGGTGTCACGAGCAGCTCCGCAATCTGGACGGCCGGCAGCGCAGGCACCCAGCTCACCTTCGACGGCGCGACCGCCTTCGGCGACAATCTGTGCGGGCAGAACGACACCGCCTGCGCGAAAGCCACAGATGACATCGAGGCCGCTATCACGGTCATCGATCCCGAGAACATCGTGTTGCGCAGCGTAAACTTCTCCGTTGGCCAGCCCGATGCGGGCTTTGGGCCGGTCGCGGGCATCAAGTGCGGCGTGACTGCCACGGGCAGCTGCGCCGGCCTCATTCTCGATGGCGTTGGCATCCGCCTTGACGGTGGTGCCGACGGTAGCGCGGGCCTTGACGGACAGACCTTCGTAGAGGCGGCGGCCGGTTCGTCTCTCAGCGCCCCGGTGTCGGGCGAGGCCGGCTCTGCCGGTTGCCGCGGACAGGGCTCGGGCGGCCCAGGTGGCGTGGGTGCCTCGGCGATGCTCAGCCGCCGGAGTGGCTACTCCGCCCCCGACTTTGCCTACGGCAGCGGCGCAGGCGGTCAGCTCTCGCAGAGCGAGACCGTGATGATCGGACAGCCAGGCTTTGTTCCCCGTGAGCCCGAGATGGCAGCAGCTGCCGGATATGCGGCGGGCGCAACCTACCCGCTCTCCCTCTTTACCAGCGGAGCTGGTTCGCCGGGCCGCGCGGGCGGTGGTGGCGGTGGCGGTGCCGGCTGGAAGAACCGCGGCGGTGGTGGTGGCGCGGCTGGCGGCTGCGGCGGGGGCGGCGGCACTGCCGGCGCGGCCGGCGGCTCCGTCTTCGGTCTCGTCGTCCTCGATCCGCTTGCACTCCCCACCGCACGCGGCGTCAGCATCGAAATCTCGACCGCCGGTGTGGGCGGCATGGCGGGTGCCGGCGGCATGGGCCAGCAGGGCGGCCCGCAGAACAAGTCTCCCATCTCCTTCACCACCCCCTTCCTCGATGCA
>JBIIFW010000338.1:0-3287 GCA_044236985.1 Bradymonadia bacterium
CGAGGTGGGCGCAGTCGGCGGTGTGGAGCGCAAGGGTGGCCTCGCCGGAGAGGGCCTCGGGAAGGGCGCCGAACTTTTCGGCAAACTTCTCTTCGAGCGCCCGCAGCCGCACATGGGTGTACTGCAAGTAGGGGCCCGTGGGGCCATGCTCGCCCGGGCGCAGGCCGCGCAGGATGGCGTCCCACTCGAAGGGGTAGTCTTTGATGCGGCCGCGCGAGAGGTCGTAGAAGACGATGGCGCCGATGGAGACCTGCTCCGACACCTGCTCCCGCTCTGCGTCGGTGAAGCCCTCGCGGTCGGCCATGATCTCGCGCACCAGCTCCTTGCCCCGGTTGAGGATGTCTTCGAGGAAGACCAGCGTGCCTTTGCGGGTGGAGATGCCGAGGATCATGCCGAAGGGCACGTGGATGCAGCGGTCGGCCCACGGGTAGCCCATGCGCTCGAGCACCGCGAAGACCTGCTTGAAGTGCACGGCCTGCGCGTGGCCGACCACGTAGAGGAACTTCTCGAAGCCGAGCTGCTCGTAGCGGTAGCGTGCAGCCGCGAGGTCGCGGGTGGAGTAGAGCGTGGCGCCGTCGCTCTTGATGATGAGGCAGGGCGGAAGGCCGAGCTCGTCGAGCTTCACGACCAGCGCGCCTTCGCTCTCTTCGGTGAGGCCGGTGGCCTTCACGTCTTCGACGAGGGCGGCCAGCATGTTGTTGTAGTAGGCCTCGCCCCACTCGTGGTCGAAGGAGACGCCGAGCCGTTCGTAGATGCGGTGGAACTCGCGGAGCGAGAGGGCGCGGAACCGCTCCCAGTAGGCGTGCGCGGCGGGGTCGCCCTGCTCGAGGCGGCGGAACCAGGCGCGCCCCTCGTCATCCAGCGCGGGGTTGGCCTTGGCCTCTTCGTGGAAGCGGACGTAGAGGTCGTAGAGGTGCTGGATGGGGTCGTCGAGCAGCGCCTCTTCGTTGCCCCAGCGCTCGAAGGCGGCCATGAGCTTGCCGAACTGGGTGCCCCAGTCGCCGAGGTGGTTGATGGCGACCACCTTGTAGCCGAGCGTGCGGTGGAGGTTGGCGAGGGCCTGTCCGATGGCGGTGGAGCGGAGGTGTCCGATGCCGAAGGGTTTGGCGATGTTGGGCGACGAGTAGTCGATGCCGATGGTCTTGCCGCTGCCGTCGGGCAGGGCGCCCCAGGCGGGGTCGAGGGCGGCCGAGACGACCCGTGCGGTGCGTGCGGCGGGGTCGAGTTTGAGGTTGATGTAGGGGCCGAGCGCCGAGACGGCGGCGAAGCCGGAGTCGGGGTCTGCGGCGAGCTGTTCGGCTAGCTTGGCGGCGATGGCGGGGGGCGCCTGCTTGAGGGCCCGTGCAAGCAGGAAGCAGGGGAAGGCGAAGTCGCCGAGCTCGGGCTTGGGGGGCGCGGCGAGGAGCGCGGCGACCTCGTCGATGGAGAGGGTCTGGGTGGGGTCGAGCGCGATGATGGCGGCGCGGATGGGTGCTGCTGCGAGTTGCTTGCTGTCAGACATGGTGGCGGGGCCGCTCCGTCGGTCGGTAGAGGAGGTCGACCCTACCCGCGGAGGGCGGTTTTCTCAATGGAGTGGATGGGTCGCGATGCTCAGCCGTTGGCGAGGTAGAAGAGCAGGAAGCCGCCAAAGGCGAGGAGCAGCGCGGTGAAGATGACGCTCGAGCTGCTGCCGCTATGGGCTTCGGCTGTGGGCTCTGCGGGGTAGGCGTCGGGCAGGTGGCTGGGCTCGTCTGCAACCTCCAGCTCGGGCGTGCTCATGCGTGGCGCGAAGCCCGTGGGGTTGGGCGCATTGCGTGGTGCGAAGCCGGTAGGGTTGGGGCGCGCGGGCCGGAAGGCGGGCGCCGCGGGCGGCGGGCTGGCGGGGCTGCCGTAGGACTCGTTCGTGTCGTTGCCCCGGTCGTCGAAGCTGGTGATTTTGGTGGAGTAGCTCATGCCGGTGCCGGGCAGTCCGACATTGGCGCGCACGCCCCGCTTGCCGATGTTGATCTTGGCGCCCCGCGGCCCGACCGAGGCCGACACCCCGCTCTTGCTCAGGTTGATGGAGACACCCGGCAGAATCTTGATGCGCTTGGAGAAGCGGAAGCCCATGATACCTTCGCTGGCTAGAACCGTTACGGCGGGCCACTCACCCCCCGCGACGCCGATATGGCTGCGCGGGGTGCGGGGTGTCAATGGGGGCGGTGGGGCGCGGCCTGCACCACGACGTAGGCGCGCTCAATCTCTCGTTGAAAGGCGGGCGGGATGTCGGCCCAATCGAGCAGGTCGACGCGGATGGGTATATCGCTGTCGATGAGGGCCTCGCGCAGCGCTGCCAAGTTGGTTGTGACCTCGAGTACTGCGTCTGGTCTTCGGACCACGAGGTCGAGGTCGCTGGCCTCGTGGCCTGTGCCCTGCACGCGGCTCCCGAAGGCCAAGACCTCGGCCGCAGGCAGGTACTCCGCGAGGAGCGCGCGCACCATCGCGAGGTGGCCCGGACGGAGGTCGAGTCGCTCGAGAGGCAGCGCAGCCATCAGACCCACTCCGCGCAGAGCAGCTCAGCCTGCGCGAGGACCGTCTTGACTGCGGCATCCTGTAAATCGGGCGGATATCCGTGCTGAGTCAGGATGCGTTTCACGATGACTTTGATGCGGGCCCGTGCGCTCTCTCGCAGCGTCCAGTCGATGCTCACGCTGCTCTTCACCTTCTTGATGAGCTCGGCCGCGATGAACTTGAGCTTATCGTCGCCCATCGCGACCACCGCGCTCTCGTTGGCTGAGAGTGCATCGTAAAATGCGACCTCGTCGTCGGTGAGTCCGAGCTCTTCACCCCGCTTGGTGGCCTCGTTCATCTCCTTGGCCACCTTGATCAGCTCCTCGATGACCTGCAGCGTGGAGATGGCCCGGTTGTGGTAGCTGTTGAGCGTCTGCTGCAGCTTCTCGCTGAAGACCTGAGCCTGCACGAGGTTGCGCCGGGATCGAACCTTGACCTCATCCTTCAGCAGCTTGGCCAGCAGCTCGGCGGCCACATGCTTGTGCTTGAGGCCCCGCACCTCTGCCAGGAACTGATCGCTGAGAATGCTGATGTCGGGCTTGGAGAGTCCGGCCGCCGTGAAGACATCGATGACCTCACCGTCGGTCGTGATGGCGCGGCTCACGAGCTGGCTGATGGCCGCCTCGATCTGTTCCGGTGTCTTCTGGCTCTGGCTGCGCTGCTTGCCGAGCGCGGCCTGCAGCGCCTGGAAGAAGGCGACATCGTCGCGAATCTCGGCGGCCTCATCGCTGGCAGCTGCGAGCGCGAAGGCGCGGGAG
>JBIIFW010000339.1:0-3280 GCA_044236985.1 Bradymonadia bacterium
CGCTGAGCGCAGGCAGCAGCGGGGCTCGCGATGCTGAAGGGACTGCTTCAGCGGAGGCTCCTTTTTGTGACCGGCAAGGGCGGTGTCGGAAAGACGACGATGGTTGCTGCGCTGGGGCTGCTGGCTGCCCGTCAGGGCAAGCGGGTGCTGCTCTGCGAGCTCGATACCGACCCTTCGCTGCGGCGCATCTTCAGCGTGCCGGCCATCGGCTTTGAGACGGCGCGGCTGGCGGAGAACCTCTACGCCTGCAACCTCGTGGCGGCCGACTGTATGCGGGCCTTTGTGGGCCGCGTGGTGCCGTCGCGTCGCGTCGCCGATGCGATTGTCGGCAACCGGATTGTGGGCATCTTCTTCGAGTCTGCGCCGAGCGTGATGGAGGCGGTCATCCTGGATCAGATCGCCGAGCGGGTGACGCAGGAGAAGACCGGTTACGACCTCGTCATCATCGACCTGCCGGCGAGCGGTCATGCCATCAAGCTGCTGCGGGTGGCTCGGTCGATGGCGGAGATGGTCTCGATTGGTGAGCTCGCGAAGCGGCTGCACGAGGTGGATGCGCTCTTCACCGATCCCGCCCGGGCCGGTCTGGTGCTGGTCACGCTGCCGGAGGAGATGCCGGTGAACGAGACGCTGGAGCTGGCGGCCAACCTGAAGTCGGCGGTCAAGACGGCCATCGTCGGCGTGGTCTGCAACGGGCTGCGCCATCTCGAGGTGGAGGCCGCCGACACCGAGGCAGCCTCAACTGCGCTGGGTAACGCATCTGCTGCTGGAGCGCCCGAGCTGCTCGAGGCGCTCGAGCTTGCCCGCTACTGGACGGAGCAGGAGCGGGAGCAGATCGCGCGGCTTCGGACAGAGCTGTCGATCCCGCTCTTCGACACGCCGTTTGTCTTCTCGAAGGCGAGCGACCGCGACCTGGTCGAACAGGTTGCCGGCCGGCTGATGGAGCAGGCATGAGCGAGCGCCACATCAGCGACAGTGTGCTGGCCGAGGCGAAGCTGCTGGTCTGTGTTGGCACGGGCGGCGTCGGCAAGACCACCACCTCTGCTGCGCTGGCGCTGCGCGCTGCTGCGCTCGGCCGCCGCACGCTGGTGCTGACCATCGACCCGGCCAAACGGCTTGCCAATGCCATGGGCCTTGAGTCGCTCGGCAACGAGGCACGCGCGGTGGAGCTCGGCAGCCTCGCAGCGCGCGGCGGTTCGCTGTCGGCCATGATGCTCGACGCGCAGCGGACCTTCGATGAGCTCATCGTCCGCACCGCCGGCCTACATGCGGAGCGCATCCTGAAGAACCGGATCTACCGCATCATGGTGGACCAGTTTGCCGGGACGCAGGAGTATATGTCGCTCGAGCGGCTCTACGACCTCTACGAGCGCGGCGGCTACGATCTCATCGTGCTCGATACGCCGCCCTCCAAGAACACACTCGACTTCTTCGATGCGCCGCGGAAGACCGCCGGCCTCTTCGACGAGCAGGTGATGCGCTGGTTTGTGCCCAACAGCGGGGGAGAGGCGGGCTTTTTCCAGAAGCTCTTCAATCCGGGAGCGGCGGTGCTAAAGCTCCTATCGACCATCGGCGGCGACAAGTTCGTGGCCGAGCTCGGAGAGTTCTTCGAGGCGCTGCGTGTTGTGCGTGCGGAGTTCAAGGTTCGTGGCGACCGAGTTCACGAGATCCTCCGCGACGGGCGCACCCACTATGTGGTGGTGGCGTCGCCCGATCCGCGTCGCGTGGATGAGGCCTGCTACGTCTGGGATCGGCTGGCCGGCACGCAGATGCAGATCTGGATGATGGTGCTCAACCGGAGCCATGATCAGTTCGGTGCCGATGGGGCTGCAGCGCTGGCGCGGCCGGAGGTTGCCGCGTCGCTTGGGCCGGAGCGGCTGGCCCATCTGAGCCGTGCCTATGATGCGCTGGCGTCGCTGGGCCTTCGCGATCGGGCGGGCATCGACCTGCTGATGTCGAAGGCCGGCAAGACGCCCGTGCTCACGGTTCCTGCGAAGGGTCGCGACATCCACACGCTGGATGAGCTGCTCTCCATGACAGACCACCTCTTCGGACCGCTCGCCGCGCCCTGACGGGCAGGTGCGTTCGCAGGTAAACTGTCGGCGCGGTCGAATAGTCGCCGATGCCCGTCGTCGTGGGAGCCAACGGTGGCCGATTTGTTGCCATTGCGGGCGGCGCGTGGCATCGTTCCGCGAGCCGAAATCTCATGGAGGAGCAGTGATGACTCGAACACGTTCTGGATGGTTCTCGCTGGTAGGTGGTCTCGTTCTGTTGGGTGCGACCGCCTGCAATCCGAAGGCTGACAGCGGCACGAATGTGATGCCCGGCGTCGGCATTCGCGACTACTTCACGGTACGGGCGTTGCAGGATGGCTCGGTGAACACACGCGACCTGGCGCCGACGCCGCGCCCCCGCGAGGCCATCACCTCGGATGACTACTTCGGCATCAAGCTTGAGCATGTCTATGCGGGCAACATGCTGGGTCGGAGTGTGGGTAATCTGGCCATCATCGCGCAGATCGGTGGCATCGTCCCCGACGGGCAGTCCTGCCAGGAGCTCACCGACGTGGAGGCCAAGCTGGGCTTCAAGCCGTCGGCGCAGCAGCTTTCGTCGCGCCGTGCCTCGCAGGAGTGCCAGTTCAAGTCTGTCGTGCAGGTGAATCCTGTCTTCCGCGACGCGCACGCCACCTTCGACAGCGCCTTCATCACGCCCCCCTTCCGCACGGGCAACGACCCGCTCCGGCTCCAGTTCACCATCGCGCAGTTGAACGATGCGGAGCTGGCGAAGAAGATTGTGGACTGGTCGAAGAAGCGGCTCGAGGAGGCGCAGTCGGCCGATGTCTTCAAGGTCAACGAGCTCCAGAAGGAGATGATCAACATCGGCTTCACCGCCGTGAACTACCTGCTCGATTACGCGGCCGAGCCGACCTACGTGTTCGAGATGACCACCGACTTCGTCCCCGTGGAGACGGTCGAGGGCGGACAGCCGCAGAGCCTCCTCATGGGTGGCAACTTCGTGCTTGTCGGCATGACCGACAATCCCCGCGTTCCGGGTGGCGCGCTCGCCGCCAAGGGCAAGCTCATCTACAAGTCGGGTCGCCTCTACTGGAAGGACACGCAGGACGAGTACCGCGAGTCGCCCTATGTGGTCTTCAACGTGGTCCGCTTCAGCCGCTACCCGACCGACCTACCCGTCAACCTTGCCCGGGTGCAGCGGCAGGTGCGGCGCGGCGAGAGCCCCGACGACATCGTCCGCGGCGCAAAGTCCACCGTGCTAGACCTTC
>JBIIFW010000340.1:0-3278 GCA_044236985.1 Bradymonadia bacterium
CCACCGCCGGCGCCGCCGCCCCCCATGGCGCCCAAGCCGCCGAACATGCCACCCATTCCACCCATGCCGCCCATGCCGCCCATGCTGCCCATGCCCGGCATCGCGCCGAGGTTCGGGAGCTCCATCGTGAGCGCGGTTTCGTCCTGGTAGTGGTAGGCGACGGTCGTCCCCGTCTTCCAGTTGTAGACGAGTTCAGCGGCAGCGGCAGGGGCTGCGGCGACAAGCAGGGGAAGGGCGAGCAGCGAGAAGAGGCGCTTCATGGGAGGCTCCGAGGAGAGGGTGCGGCGGGTGCATGGTAGGCGAGGTGCGGGTCGGTTGCGAGTGGAAGCAGCATCCACCGCGACGGCCACCCGCTCGCGCGCCCCGCCGCTACTCTTCCCAACCAACCTTGAGCAACACCGCGGCGCTCTCGTGCGGCCAGACCCGCCGGATGCGAAGCGGCTCCCAAGAGGTAGAGACCTCGACGCCCGCGACCGTGACCTCGCCCAGCTCGTTCGCGCGCCCCTCCCCCGACTGTTGACCGGAGCGCCAGATGAAGCGCTCGTTGGCTGCAAGCCGGAAGGCCTGCGTGCGGCGCAGCGTCACATCGACACGCACCGGTAGGTTGGCGCAGAGGCGCCTGCCCGTGCATGGGTAGCCCGCAGCAGGAGGTGCTCCGCCGTCGCCGTCGAGGAGACGAAGGGGCACCGAAAACTGCGCGACCTCATCGAAAATCTCCGAACTCTTCCACCGCAGCCCACGGTTCAGCGCACCCGCAATCGCGCCGGCCCAGTGGGTGTCGCCTGCCACCTTCACATTGCCTGCAAAGCCGGCCTCCGGGTCCCAGGTTGCGCCGTCGCGCGCGGTCATGGAGCCGGGGTCGGGGTTGTGCGAAGCGTTCGAGAAGGCGACATGGGCGAGGTTGAGGGCGACGCGCGAGGTGCGGTCGGTGGTCAGGTCCCAGCTCGGCCCCCACCAGTGCGACGGCAGCAGCGGGTCGCGCACCCCATGGCCCCCCTCGTCCCAGATGCTGGCGTGGCCCACACGGAGCGCGGAGAGCGCACCGTAGAAGGAGAGGCCCGTCGCCGGCGAAGGCTGCACGGCTGCCCCGAAGTTGATGGTCGAATCGTCTTTGCCGTGCCGCGTGGTCACGAAGGGCTCACGGCTCTCGGGGTGGAGCAGAAAGTGGCGGGTCACATCGAGGTCGTCCCAGATGGAGAACTCGTCTGCATCGAGCGCCAGCGGGCCGGGTGGGCCGTAGAACTTCGACAGGGTCCGGATGCGGGCCGGCCGATGGTTGCGCGGGATGTGCTGCCCCAACGCCGCGTCTGCCCAGGCGAAATGGCGGGCGTAGTGGGTCGAGGCCTGCAGCGCCCCTGCGCCCCCCATCGAAGAGCCCTGGACCGATAGCCGGTTCGGGTCGGCCTCAGCGAAGTTGGCGAGCGTCCAGGCCACGACGACGAGCGCCTGACGGAGCGTGTAGTCGGGGACGCGCGCCATGGAGGTGTTGCTCCCGTCGGGTTCGCCGTAGCCCCACCAGTAGGTGTTGTCGGGGTCGTGCGGCGCGATGCCGATGCTGCCGGCAGAGGCGCTGTTGGGCCGGCCGCCCAGCCCGTGCAACCAGAGCCGGACGGGCAGGCTGGCCGGCTTCGATGCAGCGCGCGGAACGCTAACGAGCGAGCGCACCTCACGCCCCACCTTGGACGGAGCGTCGAGGAAGCTGTCGGTCGTCAGCAGGCACTCAAACTTTCGGAGAACATCGGTTCCCGCCGTCTCTACGCAGACCGGTTGCGCGGGCGCGATGGCGTCGTCGATGCGGAGCTCCACCGCGGCACGTCGCACCAGCCTGCCATCGCGCCACCCCTCGAGCTCCACCTCGCGCGTGAGGCCTGCATCGTCGCCCTCGAGCCAGTCGGGCCGGTAGGTGGCCAAGCCGCGCGCCGTCTCCCAGGCGATGCCCCGCGGCCCGCCACGCGGGAACCAGCGAAGGCCCGGCTCGCTCTTGCAGCCCTCCTGCAGGTTGAGCGTGGAGCTCTCCTCCTCGGTGAGCAGCCAGGGCAGGCGGCAGTCCGTGGGGAGCGGAGCGGCTTGGCGGTCGAGTCGTCTGCCGGGCGCAAGGCCTGACTGCCGCGCCTCGCTGAGTGTCTCCGACTCGGGGAGCTGCCCGGTTGCGATGCAGCCGGCAAAGAGCGGGGCGCAAAGGAGGGCCGCTGCCCACCGCCAGCGCGCCTGCCGCCCATGCTGCTGCCTATGGGCCACCCGAGGCCTCCGGTGGGGGCGCGGGCGGTTCGGCCGGTTCGGCTGCGACTGGTGCGGGCTCCGCGGCCGGTTCGGGCGCGGGCGGTTCGGGCTCTGCAACAGGCAGGGGAACGACCTCGGCGGCAGGAACCGGGAGCGCGGTCGCCGGCTCTTCGGCAGGCTCGGGAACTGCGGGCGCGGGCTCCTCGACAGGTGCGGGGACAGCGGGCTCAGGCTCTGCAATCGGTGCCGGGGCGCGCGGAGCGCGAGCGCTTGGTGGTGTGGGGAGCGGTGAAGGGGCTGCCGGTGCAGGCTCGCTCCAGTTCGGTCCACTCGAACCCTCCGCGCTGGCCTGCTCCTCGTCGGGCAGCGTGTAGCCGGCGCGCAGGTAGCCGATGATCCGGCCTGCAACATAGCCCGACCCCACCGTCGACAGGTGAAAGCCGTCGGGTGCTCGGAGTCCTCGTTCGCGGTCGCCAATCATCATCTTGGTGAGATAGCCACCTGTCTCGCTGGCGGTAAGTTCCCAGGTTGAGAGATAGCGCTCGCCGCCTGCCTCCACCGCCGCCTTGCTGGCCCGGTTGGCCAGCGCCATGCGGCGCCGCATGACCTCGTCCCGCGGGATCGGCATGCCCAGGTAGACGAGCCGCGCACCCTGGGCCGACAGGACCTGAACGAACTCGCGCATGCGGCCCTCGTAGCGGTTCTCCCACTTGCGGCTGTTCATGGCCGCGACAACCCCTCCGGA
This sequence comes from Bradymonadia bacterium, assembly GCA_044236985.1. Taxonomy (GTDB): domain Bacteria; phylum Myxococcota_A; class Bradymonadia; order REDH01; family REDH01; genus CAIWGR01. The sequence continues at coordinate 2,966 of JBIIFW010000340.1, forward strand.
GGGCCGCGTGATGGCCTGCCCATCGTTGCCGCCGAGCTGCGCGAGCACGAGGTCCGGGCGGAAGCTGGCGACAAGCGTCCGTGTCTTCTCGAGCCAGTCGAAGTAGTCGAGGCGGGCGAGCCCCGTAGAATGGCGTCCCCAGCGGAGGACCGTCACGCCGGGGATGCGCTCCAGCCGGCGCTCCAACTCGATGCCAAGCGCGCCCTCGATGGAGGAGGCCCCGATGATGAGCACCCTGCGAATCACGGGCGCGGCGGGGTCTGCGCCGCGACGGGTTGTGCCGCCTCCGCCCTGTGCGAGGAGGGCATCGCGC
>JBIIFW010000341.1:0-3273 GCA_044236985.1 Bradymonadia bacterium
CTGCAACTACAACGGCATCGGCAACGGCCTCACCATCACCGAGTTCGACCCGGTCAACCAGAACATCGCCGGCACCTACACCAGCACCATCTCCTGCTGGGCCAACTGCTTCGACTGCGGCGGCGACGGCGACACCCGCACCTACGAAGGCTCCTTCAACATCCACTACATCCCCGACCCGTTCTAGGCGCTGAGCCCCTGGCGAGTTCCGAGGCCTCTGCCCGCGAGCAGCACGAGGCCATGGGCTTCGCTCAGGGTTGGGGCATCGCGCAGGACCAACTCATCGAGCTGAAAACCGGCCGCTAGACCTTCCGCGCGCCGCGCTCGATGGGGAAGAGCGAGGCCTCCCAGTTCAGCAGCCCGCCCTCCAGGATGATGGCGGCATGGCCGAGCTCGTTCGCCTGCTTGGCGACCGTGTCCACGCCCTCGGCGGTGCGGGCGTAGAAGACATAGGCGGTGCTCCGGCCCATGGCGCCCAGCGCAGCCTCGCGCCCTTCGAGCGGAAGGTTGAGGGCGCCCGGGAGGTGAGCACGGTTGTAGTCCACCGCCTCGCGCAAATCGACGGCGACCGCCTGATTGGCCGTGATGGCAGCCCGCACCTTCTTCGGGTCCCAGGTCTCTACGCCGCCGACGGGAGCGGCACCGAGGTGGGGCTCCACCATCGCGACCAGGGTCTTCTTGTCGACGGCGCCGGTCAGCGCATCCACCACCTGGCCGCCGGCGACCAGCGCCAGAAAGGGAATGGACTGAATGCGGAAGGCCTGCGCCAGCCGCGGATTCTCGTCCACGTTGACCTTCATCACCTTCAGCCGGCCCGCTAACTCCGCAGCGAGCTGGTCGAGCATCGGCTCCATGGCCTTGCAGGGGCCGCACCAGTCGGCCCAGAAGTCGAGCAAGACGGGCAGGTCGCTCTTGAGAACCGCAGGCTCAAACTGGGCCTCGGTCAGGTGGGTCACGGGCATGGCTGCGCTCCGCAGTTAGCGCTCGCGCCGGTTCCCGAGGAACCGGAGCAGGAAGAGGAAAATCTGGATGACATTCATGTACATGTGAAGCGCGCAGAGCACGGCAAGGCGGGCCGCATCGTCGCCCTCCACGCCCGACTCCTGGATGCGCTTGATGCGCTGCGCATCGTAGGCCGACAGGCCGGTGAAAATCACCACGCCGAAGCCCGAGATAATCAGGTCGGTCGTGCCGCTCTTGAACCACATGTTGGCCAGCATCGCGAGCATGAGGCCCCAGGTCGCCATGCCAAGCATCGAGCCCATGGAGGTCAGGTCACGCTTGGTCAGGTTGCCGACGACGGCCATCGAGCCAAACATGCCGGCTGCCACGCCGAAGGTCGTCGCGAGCGATGCACCCGTATAGATGATCATGATGGGCGCCAGCGCCACGCCCATCAGCGCCGCGTAACCGAAGAAGCCGAGCGTCGCGAGTGAGGTCGGAATCGAGCGGATGCCGAACTGGAGCAGGAGCGAATAGCCGAGCAGGATCCAGGGCAGGAACTTGAAGCCGCTGTTGGCCACCATCCAGTTGATGAAGCCCTCGTTGGTGCCGAGCATGGTCGTCGCCAGCGTGGTCAGTCCGAGGCCGATCGCCATCCAGGTGTAGACGGTGGAGGCAAAGCCCGTGGACTGTGCGATGGCGCCGGAACGGCCACTGCCGTAACGCAGCCCCTCCTGCGAGAAGGGGTCGAGCTGCGAAGAACGGGAAGACTTGAAGGGACCGGCCATGACATTCACCTGCAAGAGAGCATCGGAGAGGCGCGGGCAGTCTAGCCACGCCGCGCGGAGAGGCAACCTGCGCGCACCTGTCGGGTATTCCGCCTAGAGCTGCTCGTCGGGCGGAGCGAAGCCGCGCCGCATCGTGTTCTCCGAGATGGCCCGCTCCTCCACAAACTGGTGGAGGTAGTTCGGCCCGCCGGCCTTGGCGCCGACGCCCGAGTACTTGAAGCCGCCGAAGGGCTGCCGATAGACGAGCGCCCCCGTGCAGCCGCGGTTGATGTAGAGGTTCCCCACCTCGAACTCCGCGCGCGCCCGGTCGAGGCTCTTTGGCGACCGCGAGAAGATAGCCCCCGTCAGCGCATAGTCTGTGCTGTTGGCAATCTCGAGCGCCTCCGTCAGGTTTGCAGCGCGCATCAGCCCCAGCACCGGCCCGAAGATCTCCTCCTGCGCCAGCCGGTGGTCGCGTCGGATGTTCTCGAAGATGGCGAAGGGCGCGTAGTTTCCGTCTTCCTTCACCCGGTTGTCGCCGCGCGCCACAGCCTCGGCCACCCCGTCGCGGAGCACCAGCTGCTTACCCTCCTGCTGGCCAATGCTCACATACCGCCGCACCCGCTCCACCGACTCGGCGTCGATGACCGGCCCGTGCCGGAACGAAGGGTCGCTCGGCGGACCGATCAGGAAGCTCTGTGCCGCAGCCGCGAGCCGCGTGCGGAAGGCCTCGTAGATGGGGCCAACCACGATGGCGCGGCTGCAGGCCGAACACTTCTGACCCTGGAAGCCGAAGGCCGAGTAGAGCACGCCGGCGACCGCCTCGTCGAGGTCGGCATCGTCATCCACGATGATGGCATTCTTACCGCCCATCTCGCAGACCACCCGCTTCACGCCGGGCTGACCGACGCCTGTGTTGTAGGCCGTGCGGAGAATGGAGAGGCCCACCTCGCGCGAGCCGGTGAAGGCCACAAAGCGGACCTGCGGATGCGCCACCAGGTGGGCGCCCACAACTTCGCCAAGGCCCGGCAGGAAGGAGACCACGCCCGCCGGGATGCCAGCCTCGATGCAGAGCTGCACAAACTGCGCCGCAATGACCGGCGACTGCTCGGCCGGCTTCACCACCACGCAGTTCCCCGTCGCTAGCGCCCCCACGGTCATACCGCAGAGGATGGCGAGCGGGAAGTTCCACGGCGCGATGACCGCACCCACCCCCATCGGGTGATAGAAGAGCTGGTTGAGTTCGCCCGGGAGGTGACCGAGCCTGGTCGGCGCCGCCATCATCGAGGTCGCCCCCTGCGCATAGAAGTCGCAGAAGTCGATGGCCTCGGCCACGTCGGCGTCGGCCTCGCTCCAGCTCTTGCCAACCTCCAGCACCATCCAGGCCGAGAGGTCGTGGCGGCGCGCCCGCATCAGCGCCGCAAGCTTCCGCAGATGGGCGGCGCGGACAGTCACGCCTGCATCGCGCCAGGCGGGGAAGGCCGCGCGCGCGGCCTCGACCGCCGCGTTGGCGTCGGCGACGCTCGCAGACCCAGTCGTGCCGATGACCTCGGAGGGGTCGGCA
>JBIIFW010000342.1:0-3266 GCA_044236985.1 Bradymonadia bacterium
ACGCCAGCGGTCAGACGGGCACCCGCGTCGGCCTCCTCTGCGACGAACTTACCCACCTCATCGAGGCCATCGTCGCGCTCGGGGAGGCAAGCCCGCGCTCCAAGGACCGCATCGTCTCCGTCGGCGAGAAACTCGCCACCGAGCTCCTCGCGCACGCCCTCCACAACGCCGGCAGAAAGGCCCTGCCGATCAGCGCCGATACCTTCCTCGAAACCGACGCCCGCTTCACGCAGGCGAGCCCCATCCCGCACATCACCGCGGGACGTATCCGGCGCGCTCTCGACCCCCAGCTCGAGGCAGGTGCCATCCCCGTCGTGACCGGCTTCATCGGCTGCTCCGCAGAGGGACACACCACCACGCTCGGCCGCGGCGGGAGCGATTTCTCAGCCACCCTCATCGGAGCCGCACTCGAAGCCGCGGACATCATCATCTGGACCGATGTCCCCGGTGTCTTCACCGCCAACCCGCGCATCGTGCCCGAGGCCCTCGCCATCCCGCAGCTCCACCACCGCGAGGCAGCCGAACTCTCCTTCTACGGCGCAAAGGTCCTCCACCAGCGCACCATCCAGCCCGTCAGCGGCACCGACGCCCGCGTCTGGATCAAGAGTTCGTTCGAGCCCGAACAGACCGGCACTCTCGTCGACCGCAACCAGCTCATCGGCTCCCACCCCGTCAAGGCCATCAGCGCCGTCCCGGGCCAGGCCATCGTCAACGTCGAAGGCCGCGGAATGGCCGGTGTCCCCGGCATCGCGGCCCGCATCTTCGGCGCCCTCGCCCGGCACCAGATCAGCGTCACCCTCATCTGTCAGTCCAGCTCCGAAGCCTCCATCTGCTTCGCCATCCCAACCGCAGAAGTGGCCGCCGCCGAGACCGCCCTCAAGCAGGAGCTCCGCCTCGAGCTGGCAGAAGGCTCCATCGACGACATCACCATCCTCTCAGACTGCGGCATCCTCGCCGTCGTCGGACTCGGCATGGCCCACACGACGGGCGTCGCGGCGCGCGTCATGACCGCGCTTGCCAAGCAGGGCGTGAGCCTCATCGCCATCGCCCAGGCCTCCTCGGAGCTCAACATCTCCGTCGTCATCCGCGAGACCGAGATCCCCGCCGCCACCCGCGCCCTCCACCGCGCCTTCGAACTCCACCGCCTCGACACCGGCAAAGATGCAGGCGGCCACCTCGACATCATCCTCTTCGGCGTCGGCAAGATCGCACGCGCGCTCGTCGAGAACCTCGACCGCCACGCCCCCACCATCCGCGCGCGGTACGGCCTCATCCCCCGCCTCGTCGCCGTCGGAGACCGCTCCGGCTTCCTCCTCGAGCCCGGCGGCATCTCCCCGCAGAACATCGCCGACCTCCTCCGCATCAAGGCTGCCGGCGGACCCATCACCGACCTCCCGGGTGCAACCTCCTCCGCCGATCCGCGCGACCTCCTCCGCGGGGCGCTCCGCTACCGGCTCTCCCATCCCACCCTCGTCGACCTCTCCGACGCCGCAGTCGCCGCAGACCTCTACGACCTCGCCTTCGCCGAAGGCTGCGATGTCGTCACCGCAAACAAGAAGCCGCTCGCCACGCCGCACGAGCGCTACAACGCGATGCGCGACCTGCAGCGCACGGGCGCACGCATCCTCCGCGCAGAGGCCACCGTCGGCGCCGGCCTCCCGGTCATCGACACCCTCGAGATGCTCCTCGCCACGGGCGACCGCATCCACCGCGTCGACGGCTCCCTCTCCGGCACCCTCGCCTTCCTCATGGAGCGCCTCGAGTCCGGACAGCCCTTCTCGGAGGCCGTCCGCGACGCCGAGGCCGGCGGCTACACCGAGCCCGACCCCGTTGCCGACCTCACGGGCGACGACGTCGTCCGCAAGGCCATCATCATCTCACGCATCGGCGGCCTCTCGCCTGCCCACATCGAAATCGAGCAGGAGGGCTGGGTCGACAGCTCCCTCGCAGGGCTCCCGCTGCCTGTCCTCCTTGAACGGCTCAAGGCCTACGACAAGCCCATCGCAGATCGCCTCGCGGCCGCCCGTGAACGCGGCGAAGTCATCCGCTTCGTCGCCAGCGTCGAGCCCGGCCGCATCCGCGTCGGCCCGCAGTCGCTCCCCCTCGACGCCCCGCTCGCCCGGCTCGCCCGCACCGACAACATGATCGTCATCTCCTCCGAGCGATACGACCAGCGCCCGCTCGTTGTCACCGGCCCCGGCGCAGGCGTCCAGGTCACCGCCATGGGCGTCCTCAGCGACATCCTCCGCATCATCGCCGAGCGAGGCTGACCATGCGCGCAGCCGCCCGCACCTGCTTCGCACCCGCGACCGTCTCCAACCTCGGACCCGGCTTCGACCTCCTCGGCCTCGCCATCGAGGGCATCGGCGACACTGTAACGGCCCGCCTCACCGCAGAGCTTGGCGTCACCGTCGAGCGCATCTTCGGCGACAACGGCCGCCTCTCGCTCCTGCCCGCCGAAAACACCGCAGCCATCGCGGCCACCAGCACCCTCCGGCTCGCACACCGCACCGAAGGCATCGCCCTCACCATCCACAAGGGCATGCCGCTCGGCTCCGGCCTCGGCTCCTCCGCCGCCAGCGCCGCCGCCGCCGCGCTTGCCGTCAACCTGCTGCTCGGCTCACCGCTCAAGCGCTCCGAGCTCGTCGCAGCCGTCCTCGATGCCGAAGAGGCCGTCTCCGGTCGCCACGCAGACAACGCCGCGCCCGCCCTCCTCGGCGGCCTCGTCCTTGTCCGCTCCCTCGACCCCATCGACATCCTCCGACTCCCCATCCCCCCCGACCTCTTCGTCGCCGTCGTGACGCCCGATTGCGAGGTCTCCACCCGGGCCGCGCGCGAGCTCCTGCCCAAGCAGATCCCGCTCCGCGCCCGCACCGAGAACGCCGCCAACATCGCCTCCTTCGTCGCCGCCTGTTACACCCGCGACCTCGGACTCCTCGCCGCCTCCATCGTCGACACCGTCGTCACCACGCCCCGCCTCGGACTCATCCCCGGCGGAGCAGAGGCCCTCGACGCAGCGCAGGCTGCGGGCGCACTCGCCAGCTCCATCAGCGGCTCAGGCCCCTCCCTCTTCGCCCTCTGCCACACCCGCGCCACCGCGCAGCGAGCAGCCGCCGCGATGGTCGCCGCCTTCGCCGCCCACAACCTCGCAGCCAAGCCCGTCATCTCTCCCGCCGACGGCCGCGGCGCGCGCGAAGTCCAGGACCCGCTCGCATGAACCAGCCCATCCCCAGCGCCCCCTGGCTTCTCCGCTGCATCGGCTGCGC
>JBIIFW010000343.1:0-3259 GCA_044236985.1 Bradymonadia bacterium
AGCTTCGTGACGCCCGCGAAGGCCGGCGATGCTGCGGCCGGGGTCTATCTCTTCAACTACAGCATCGCGCCGGAGCTGCGGCGTGGTGCGGCCTCGCGCGCGCTGCTCGCGGGGCTGGCCGACGACCTTGCCGCGATGCCGCAATCGCTGCCCGTTGCGGCGCTCTGCGTGAGCGCGGAGGGTGTGCGCGTTGCGGAGCGTTTCGGACTGCGCGACCATGCCCGCATCGAGGTTGGCGGCGACCTCGAGACGGTGATGCTCCGCTAACGCTCGTCCCAGGCGAAGGCCATCGCATCGTCGATGCGTTCCAGGCCGAGACAGGCTGCGACGAGCCGGTCCACGCCCATCGCCATGCCGGCACCGGCGGGGAGTCCGGCCTCGAGTGCGGCGAGGTAGCGTTCATCGAGCTCCACCTGCGGCAGCCCGCGCGCGGCACGCTCCATCTGCGCAGCCCCGAAGGCCGCGCGGGCCTGCGCCGCATCGGTGAGGAAGGGGAAGCCGTCGCCGAGCTCCAGCCCGCGCCAGACCAGTTCGCTCCGCTCGGCCCAGCCGCTCGCAGACGAGGCGGTGGAGCTGGTCATCTCGGCGGGCCACTCGACCACCACCGTCGGGCCGCTCGTGTCGAGCTGTTGCTGGAGTTCCGCGGTGACGAGCGAGAGGAGCGCGAGCCGGTCGCCGGCGAGCGAGGCATCGAGCGCAAGGCCGAGCCGCTCCGCGCAGGCGAGAAGTTGCGGGTGGGTGGGCGCCGCGGTGAGCTGCGCTCCGCAGAGGGACTCGAGCGAGGCGCGCAGCGAGCGGCGCGCGAGCGGAGGAGCAGGCGCCGCACCCGCCGCCTCGAGGGCCGTGGCGAGCAGTGCCTCGGCATCCGCCTCGATCTCGGCGAGTGAGGCGCCCACGCGGTACCACTCGAGCATGGTGAACTCGGGGTTGTGGCGTTCGCTCCGCTCGCCGCGGCGGAAGTTCTGCGTGAGCGTGTAGGCGCGCTGCAGGCCGGCCGCCGCGAGCCGCTTGAGCTGGTACTCGGTCGAGGTGACGAGCTGGCCGGCGCCTGCAATCTCGAAGCTGTCGAGCGCCACATCGGGCGTCGTGCCACGGACGAGGAGCGGCGTCTGCACCTCCACAAAACCCTCGCTGTCGAGGTAGCGTCGCAGCGCCCGCACGATGGCGGCGCGGCGGCCGAGCATGGCGACCTTGGTGGCGTTCACTGGGTGCGCGCCGGGGTCTTGCGGGTGTAGCTCTGCTTGTGCACCGCGAGGCTGCCGGCGGTGATTCCCTGCGGGAGCTGGCGCTGGAGGAGGCGCCAGGCGTCGGCCGGCGCGGTCTCGTTGCGGAGCACCTCGAGGTAGCGGTCGATGAGCGGGACAACGGACTCCGGCGCGTCGTCCACCAGCTCGATGCGGAAGCGGCGGTAGCCCGCGTCGAGGAAGCTTCCGAGCCGGTCTACGCCCGACTGGGGCTGGGCGTTGAAGACGGTGTTGCGGCAGCCGATGTCTGCGTGGATGCGGTGCTGCTTGCCGTCGCGGCCGGCGAGATGGACGGCGTGGTGTTCGCAGGGGCGGCCGCAGTCGCGGTAGCTGTTCCCGGTGCTGAGGAAGCGGGCGAAGACGCAGTGCTCGGTGTGGAAGATGGGGAGGTGGTGATGGACGATGAGCTCGAGCCGCGACGGGTCGACCTGTTCGGCGAGCGCGACGAGCTGCTCCGCGTTGAGGTCATGCGTGGGCGCGAGCCGGCTGAGTCCCATGCCGAGGAAGAGTTCGGCGGTGAGGTGGTTGGTCGCGTTGAGCGAGAAGTCGCCGTAGAGTTCCACGCCGCGGGCCGCATGGTCCGAGGTGGAGAGGTTCTGGAGCATGCCGAGGCTGCGGATGAGCAGGGCGTCGGCGCCGAGCCCGAGGAAGAAGCGGTGGATGCGCTCCTCGTTGGGCTTGAGGACGCGCGGCGTGACGGCGACGGCGCGGCGGCCTGCGGCCTTGACCTCTGCGATGCTCTCCTTGAGGCCGCGCACCTCGAGGAAGTCGAGGTAGATTTCGCGGATGTCGGGGTGGGCAATGGCGGCTGTGACCTGCTCGGGCGTTCGGGCGAGGAGGGTGAGCTCCGGCGCGCCGGCCTCGATGGCAGCGGGGGCTGCGACCGCGGAGAGTAGATCGGAAAGCGCGAGCTCGCGGACGGGTGCGCGGCGGACCTCGACGCGCTGTTCGAGGAGTGCATCGGCGGCGCGGCGGCGGAGGTCGTTGAGGGCGCTGACGGGCACAAAAAGGGGCTCAGCGATGGAGACCTCGAGGGCTCCAAGCGTGAAGGGTGTGTCGCCGAGCCGTTCGAGTGCGGAGCGGAGCGCTGCGGCATCGAGCGGGCGGTTGGCGGCGGCGACGCAGACGAAGTCGCTCTGCGCGGTGGCGGTGTGGCCGGCCTCGTCGCGGAGCGTGAGCTGGAGCGGCGCGCCCACGGCGCCGGTGACGCTGGCGGTGATGGTCTCGCGCCGCACGATTCCGTGCTCGAAGCGGGCGCGAATCTCGGCGTCGAGCGCCTCGTCGCGGTTGCGCCAGACCCAGTCGCCCACGCTGATGCCGTCGAGCCGCGTGCTGTTGGAGAAGGTGAGCCAGACTTCGCCTTCGCTCACCTCTTCGGTGAGCGACTGGCGCTCGCGGAAGACCTCGAAGACCTTGCCGCCGAGCTCCGCTTCGGCCGCACGGGCGGCATCAAAGACGACGCCGTCGCCACGCTTCACGGGACCCTGCAGCGCCACCTTCACGGCGCCATGCTCGAGCCCTGTGACGGTGCCGAGACGCACGCCGCGGTGGCGCGGAGAGCGGCCTGCGACGACCACCTGGTGCTGGGTGCCTTCGAGGAAGCCCGAGGTGAGGCCGCGCGAGAAGACCTGCTCCAGTTCGTGGCGCTCAGACTGGCTGAGCCGCACCGACTGGCCGGCCATCGCGAGGTCGATCGCGCGGCGGTAGGCGGCGGTGGTGGCGGCCACATACTCGGGGCCCTTGAGGCGGCCCTCGATCTTGAAGCAGGCGACGCCGGCGGCGATGAGTTCGGGCACCTGCTCCACGGCCATGAGGTCTTGCGGCGAGAGCAGATACTTGGCGTCGCCGAGGTCGTGCAGGGTGCCGTCGACGATCATGTCGTAGGGCATGCGGCAGGCCTGTGCGCACTGGCCGCGGTTGGCGCTGCGGCCGCCCCAGGCCTCGCTCGAGAAGCACTGGCCGCTGTAGGAGACGCAGAGCGCGCCATGCACAAAGACCTCGATCTCCACGGGCGA
>JBIIFW010000344.1:0-3256 GCA_044236985.1 Bradymonadia bacterium
ACGGAGCAGCTCCACGGAGCTCTCGGGGAAATCGTCGCCGACGATCCCCACGAAGCCCACCCGTCCAAAAAACGAGGCCGCCAACGAGAAGTAACTCGCCGAGCCGCCAAGCGCGAGCTCCACTTTTCCGAACGGGGTCTCGACATCGTCAAGACCCACCGAACCAACAACGGACAGATTCATCGCTTTGCTCCGCCTTTCCAAAGGGCAACCGCGTCGGGCTATCACAGCGAGGGCACCGTGGCAAACAGCGCGGCAGGCGACCGCCCTGCCCGACCCCAACGGGCCACGCCTTTCGGTTGCTTCCACCGCCCGACGCGTTACCCTGCTCCAAGGAGCGTGGCATGGAGCACTACGACCGAAAGCGCGCGATGCGCAGCCGCAATCGCCGAGCCGCTGCGCTCGTCGCAACGCTTGCGCTCCACCTGCTGCTTATCCTGCTTTTTGCCACCTCCGGTGAGCCTCCGCGGTCGTCGACCGGGGCCGACACCGTCCCCTTTGTCATCGCCCCGTCCCCTGCGCCGCAACCGCTCGCAAACTATGCCAGCATGGAGCCCGAGGAGCGCGCAGAACGACCGCCCGACGAGGCCAACTTCATCTCCCAGTTCAACCAGCGGGCCGACCGCGAAACGACCGCGCGCAAGTCGCAGGGCGCAGGCGAATCTTCCACGCCGACGCGCGAGCGAGAGCAGGGACGAGAGGCTGCGAAGGCTGCCAGCGAACCCGCCGCCGCGCCCAAGGGGCAACCCGGCGAATCGCAGTCAGCCGCGCCGCTCGCAACCGCCACGCCCGAACCGGGGCGCCCCCTCTTCGTCTCACCAGGCGGAGGCAAGAACGGCGAGGCCGAGGCCGGCGAAGGTGTCGGTCCAGGCTCGCTCGCGCTCCGCGACTTCAAGCCCCGCTACGACGCCCTGCAGCCCAGCGCCGCACGCTCCGGAAGCGCGATGGAGCGCGACTACCTGCCGCTGCCCGAGAGTGACCGCAGCCGCATCAACGCGCTGCAGAGCACCTACTGGAGCTTCTTCGACCGGGCCAAGTCGCGGCTGCAGCGCAACTGGAACCCTGCCCGCGTCTTCCGACGCTTCGACCCCGACTTCCGCAAGCTCGGCAGCGAACGCACCACCGTCGTCAAAATCACCCTCCAGCAGGACGGCGCCATCCTCGAGGCCGCCGTCAGCCGCAGCTCTGGCCTCGACTTCCTCGACCAGGAGGCCCTCCGCGCCCTCCGCGCCGCAAAGCCCTTCAACAACGTGCCGCCCGGCATGCTCGACCAGTTCGGCCGCGCCACCTTCGAGTGGGCCTTTGTCGTCACGCCCGAAGGCTCTAGCACCCGCTGGCTCGGCCGCTAAGGCAGCGGCCCGGCGCTACGAAATCTTCGCCAGGTGGGCCTTGTAGCCCTCGGCATCGAGCAGCGCCTCTGCACCGCCCGAGACCCGAATCTTGACCAGCCAGGCGCCGCCGTAGGGCTCACGGTTGAGCACCGACGGGTCGGCCACAACCTCTGCGTTTACCTCCACCACCTCGCCCGCAACCGGCGCGAAGAGGTCCGAGAAGGTCTTCACGCTCTCAACGACGCCAAAGGTCTCGTTGGCCGCCAGCTGACGACCCACCGCGGGGAGCTCAACATAGGTGACGTCGCCCAGCGCATCCTGCGCGTAGTCGGTGATGCCCACTGTCGCGATGTCGCCCGAGAGGTCGGCCCACTCATGCTCAACGGTGTAGCGGAGGGTGTCGGGGATGGTGAAGCGGTCGATGCTCATGGCAGGCTCCGTCGGGAGTGAATGTAGAAAACGGTCGTAGCGGGCTGCGCGCGACTAGCCAACCCGCGGGCGGCTGTAGAAGGCCTTTTTGGTCACGGTCGCCAGCACGCGCCGGTCACGGATGCCGATGAGGAGCTCCTCACGGTCGGCGACCTCCCGCTCCACATAGCCGAGCCCGATGGAGACGCTGCCAAGCGTGGGCGCGACCGAACCAGAGGTGATCTCGCCTACCTGACGCTCGCCGTCGAAGATGGGGTAGCCGTGACGCATCACCCCCTTCTCCGTCAGCACGAAGCCGCGCAGAACCCGCGCCGGCCCTACCGCCCGCTCGGCCACCAACGCGTCGCGGCCAATGAAGTCGCTCTTGTCCCAGCCAACCACCCAGCTCAGCCCAGCCTGAACCGGCGTCGTGCTGTCGTCGATGTCCTGCCCGTAGAGCGCAAGCCGCGCCTCGAGCCGGAGTGTGTCGCGGCAGCCGAGCCCGGCGAGCTTGAGCCCCTCCGGCTGACCGGCCGCCACCAGCGCATCAAAGACCGGTTCGGCATGGTCGCGCGGGATGTAGATCTCGAACCCATCCTCGCCCGTGTAGCCCGTGCGCGAGAGCAGCACCCGCACGCCGGCCAGCTCGGCCCAGCCCACATGGAAGGGCGCCGGAAGCACAACGCCGGCACCAATCACCTGCTGCACGATGCCGACCGCCTTCGGCCCCTGGATCGCAAGCTGCGCCCAGCCATCCGAGTCGTCCGTCACCTCGGCCTCGGCACCAATCTGGGCGCGAATCCAGTCGGCATCCTTGTAACGGTTGGCAGCATTCACGCAGATGAGCCACTCTTGGTCGCCGAGCCGCGCCACGATGAGGTCGTCCACGATGCCGCCGTCGGGGCGACACATCGCGGTGTAGAGTGCCTTGCCAACCGGCAGCGCCGCACAGCGGTTGGTCACGAGCCGGTCCACGGCCGCCGTTGCACCCGGGCCGCGCACGAAGACCTCGCCCATGTGGCTCACGTCGAAGAGGCCTGCAGCCTGCCGCACCGCGTGGTGCTCATCGACGATGCCCGAGTACCACATCGGCATCTCGAAGCCGGCGAAGGAGGCAAAGCGGGCGCCGGCAGCCACATGGCGGTCGTGGAGCGGGAGGCGGGTCGTGGGGGTCGAAGACATGGTGCTTCCTTGCGGGTGGCCGTAACTAAGGGATCCAGGCCTGCGCGGCCGGCCGTGGCATGCCGAGGCGGCGGCGGAGCATGGCGGCGACGAGGGTGTTCCAGAGGAGCATCGCGACGGTCATGGGGCCCACTCCACCCGGCACCGGTGTGATGACGCCCGCCCGTGCGTGGGCCTCTTCGAATTCCACATCGCCCGTCAGCTTGCCCGTCGAGAGCCGGTTGATGCCCACATCGATGATGGCAGCGCCCGGCTTCACCCAGCTTCCGCGGATGAGGCCCGGCACGCCAGCCGCTACCACCACCACATCGGCCTGTGCGATGCAGGCGCCAAGG
>JBIIFW010000345.1:0-3250 GCA_044236985.1 Bradymonadia bacterium
CCCGGTTCGCGCCCAAGCCATGAGGCGCATCGTCCTTTTCGCGGCTCTCATCGGGTCCGGTTGCGCCTCCACCGCGGTTGCGCCTGTGCCCCGCGCGGCCTTCAGCGCCGTGGAGTCCGACCCGGCTGTCGCGGCCGCCGCAGCCCGGTTGGAGGCGGCCCGGAGCGAAGAGGCAGGCCCCGGCCCGCTCGACGGGCTCGAACTCCGGCTGGGCGGCATGGGCGAAGGCCAGACCGCGCCCGGCGGCAACTTTGAGGTTGGCGCTCGTCTGAACCTCACCTCTCCCTTCGAGATGGCGGCGCAGGGACGGACAGCACAGGCTGCTGTGGACGAGGCGGCCGCGGTGCTCGACGCTGCGGCGCTCAAGACGCTGGTCGGCCGCTGCGACAACGACGTGGCCCGCTCGTCGGGCGAGGCCCGTCGCGAGATTGCGGCGAAGGCTGCTCTCCGCCTGACGGAACTCGACACGTGGGTGCGGGCGCTCGACCGGGCCAACCTCATCTCTTCGTCGACAATGCTCGAACTCCGCATGGAGCTGGGCATGGCCCGCGTGGCTGCAGCGCCGGCGCCGATGTCGGCGGCCCAGCTCCCGCTCTTCGGGCTCCCCGACGCGGCCTGGAGCGGACGGGCCTGGACGGCCTCCGCGGCACAGCTCGAGGCCCTCATCGATCGCTACAACCCCGACCTTGCGACGCGACGCGCTGCCGGTCGCCGGTTCGAGGCGCTCGCCGAACAGGCCGGCGCCAAGGGGCTGCCCTGGCTGAACTTCGTGGAGATGGACTACCAGCCCTACAACGACGACGAGGTGCGTGGAGACTACGCCGCCCGCCTGTCGGTGGAGCTGCCACTGTCGGGCGAGGCGGGCGATGCCGCCGACGGCTACCGGCAGCGGGCGCGGGCGGAGTCGCTCGATGGCGAGGCGCTGCGGGCGGAGCTCCGGCTGGCGGCCGAGCAGGCGCTGGCGACGCTGGTTGCCTATCGGGAGCGGGAGGCGACCTGGACAGAGCTTCTGGTTACCGCCACCGAGGCGGAGCAGGTCGCAGACAGCTCCATCGCGGCCCGTTCCGGCGAGGCCGACGACCTCTTCTCGCTGGTTCGGCGTGCGCAGGAGGTCCGGCTCCGGGCGCTTGGCTGGCAGGAAGATGTAGCCTTGGCCGGCTGCTCACTGCTGGCGGCAACGGGTGTGCGCCCCGAACAGTTCGACGCGAGCCTGACGAAGTAGGGGTTCGGGAAGGGCGGGGGCCGGAGGGTGACGGCCTACCGCCCGGACTTTCTTCGCCGCAGCCCGCAACAACCGCCGACAGACGACGATAACTTCAGAGTCCAAGACTCCGAGGTCTCGTTTGCCGCGCCGCCGTCCACATCTGCTACCCGCCGTTGCGCCGTTGTCTCCGATCGAGGCCCGCTTCATGTCCCTGATGCGCACGGGCGAGGTGCCGGGCTCCGCACGGGAGCAACATCCGCGGCCGCGGCACACGCTCTTCATCGACCTCTTCGTCGATGCTCAGAGCCCGCTCTCGCCCGTCTGGGGGCCGCTCCGTCGGCTGCTCGCCGGCCGCCAGATTGCGGTAGAGGTGGAGTCGGGCGCGCTCTCCGAGGAGAAGCTCCGCTACCACATCGCCAAGTCGCTGCTGGCCACCGAGGCGGGTCGGCGCGGCGCGCTCGTTGTGATCTGTCGCAAGGCACCGTGGCGCCGCTTCCGCGAGTTCGAGGCGCAGGAGGTTGAGCCCGGCATTTGGCGCCTCCCGACAGATTCACGGACCGTAGCCTACCTGATGGTACCGGAGCTGGTGGGCATGGGTCCGGGACGGTCGGTGATTCGGCTGATTTTCGCGACCTCCGACCCAAAGGAGGCGGCGGCGCGCAAGCACCACCTCTTGACCGACCCCGGCCTGCCGAGCGATATCAAGAATGCAGTATGGAACTACTTCAAGACGAGGGAGGTCGTCATGGCAGCCGAAGAGTTGGCCCATCTGGGCATGGTGGAGTTTCACGAGGCCTCGATGCGCATGGGCGAGGAGCGGGGCGAGAAGCGGGGCGAGAAGCGGGGCGAGAAGCGGGGCCGGCAAGAGGGCCGGCAAGAGGGGGAGAAGCGCGGCATGCTGCGCGCTGCGCTAACAATTGCGAAGAAGTTGCTTCCCTCTCACGAGGTGGAGCAGCTCAAGGCGCTGCCTCCCGAACAGGCGCTCGCGACGCTCACCAAGCGGCTGCAGGCACGCTGATTTTCCGACGAGCGATGTTCGGGGTAGGGTGCTGCTCCGCAGCCAGACCACCGACCGGTGCTTGCACCTCCTACGCCGCCTGTTTCGAACCCTCGGACAGGCGGCGCTGCCGTTTCAGGGTCCCTCGCGACGGACGCGTGAGGAGGCGGTCAACGCGTTGGCACGCCTCTTGCGACCTCGGGGAGCAACCAGCGGATCCGGGCCCAACGGCCACACTCCGCTGTGCGACAACTCTCAACCAGCGTGCGGGAACTCCCATCTGCACGCCTCTCCGACCGGCGGCAGCGGCCGGTCACCACGCGAGGTCAGCGATGCATTATGTGAAGGGTCGAACCACCACCCAGGCCCATGTCTCCATCCCCGAAGGGACCGTCGAGGAGGAGTATGGCCGCAGCGGCTTCTCCGGCCGCGTCTCCCACCTCTACCGGGCCGAGTCGCCGCTCGGCTGGAGCGACATCGAGGGCGACTGCAGGCCCGAGGCGCTCGACCTCACCAAGCTGGAGGCCGCGGGGAGCGACTGGCTCACCGCCCGCGTGGCCTTCCTCAAGAATGCCGACGTCACGCTCCACTTTGCGATGCTCGCCGCGCCCATGGACTACCACTTTCGCAACGCCGATGCCGATGAGGTGCTCTTTGTGCACGAGGGGGGCGGTCGCATCGAGACCGACTTCGGACCGCTCCACTTCGAGCAGGGCGACTACCTCGTCATCCCGCGCGGCACGGTCTACCGGCTGCTGCCGCACCAGCCGTCGCGCTTTCTGGTCATCGAGTCTGTCGGCGAGGTGGGCATCCCCGACCGCGGCCTGCTGGGGCGCCACGCGCTCTTCGACATGGATGTGCTCAAGGTGCCGACGCCCGAGGCCAATATGCCTGAGCCGGGTCGGACCGCCTGGCCCCTCTTCGTGCAGCGGTGCGGCCGCCACACCCGGGTCACCTATCCCTACAACCCCATCCAGACGGTGGGCTACAAGGGCGACCTGACGGTCTGGCAGCTCAATGTGCGCGACATCCGCCCCGTGCAGTCGGAG
>JBIIFW010000347.1:0-3231 GCA_044236985.1 Bradymonadia bacterium
GAAGAATTGCTCGCCGCGCTGCACGACGCGCAGCGAGCGGCGCCAGCCCTCGGCCGACTCCACCACCAGCCGAGCTCCGTCGCGCGATACGAGCCGCCAACGCCCCGACTGCTCGCCGACGGTCCAGGCAAAGCTGCCGTCCCGCTCGACCTCGTAGGCAAGCGTGAGCTCCTGCTCACCCACCCGGTAGGCCTGCCGCTGACCCGCGGCGCGGAGCAGCCGAAAGCCGGCCCGAGCGCCGGGCACAGGCATCTGCGACGCCCGCTCCACCATGCTCACCAGGCCGGCCGACGCCACCGCCCGCGCCAGCGTCTCTGCCGATGCGCCCTGCCCCAACAGCTCCGCCTCGTGCTGCGCGATGAAGTGGGTGTGAATCGCACCCGAGCGGTAGGCGGGATGCTCGAGCACACGGAGCAGGAAGGAGCGGTTGTTGGCCGTCCCCATCGCCGACAGCTGCTCGAGCGACCGGACCATGCGGCGGCGCGCCTCTTCGCGGTCGCGACCCCAGGTGATGACCTTTGCGATCATCGGGTCATACTCGTTGGGAATCTGCGAACCGCCCGTAACGCCCGTGTCGACGCGGAGCCCTTCGACCTCGGGCAGATGCCAGTCCACCACGGGGCCACCGCCCGGCAGGAAGCCCTTCTCCGGGTCTTCGGCGTAGAGCCGGCACTCAAGCGCCGCGCCCGTCGAGACCAGGTCGCCCTGCGCAAAGGGAAGCGGCGCCCCCTCGGCGATGCGGAGCTGCAGCTCCACGAGGTCGAGCCCGGTCACCAGCTCGGTGACGGGGTGCTCCACCTGCAGACGGGTGTTGACCTCGAGGAAGTAGAAGGCGCCGTCGGGGGCCGTGATGAACTCCACCGTGCCGGCGTTGAAGTAGCCGATGGCCTTGCCCGCAGCGACGGCGGCTGCGCCCATCTTCTCGCGCAGCTCGGGCGTGAGGAAGACCGAGGGCGACTCCTCGATGACCTTCTGGTGACGCCGCTGGATGGAGCACTCGCGCTCGAAGAGGTGCACCAGGTTGCCATGCCGGTCGCCGAGAATCTGGATCTCGATGTGGCGCGGCTCGTCCACATACCGCTCGATGATGAGCGTATCGTCGCCGAACGAGCTGAGCGCCTCGCGCTTCGCGCCTGCGACCGCCTCCGCCAGCGACCCAGCTTCGCGCACAACGCGCATGCCCTTGCCGCCGCCACCCGCGCTGGCCTTCACGAGCACGGGGAAGCCCAGGTCGAGCGCCCGCGCGCAGAGCGTCTCGTCCGACTGGTCGGCGCCCGCGTAGCCAGGCACCACGGGCACGCGGTGCATCGAGACCAGCTCCTTCGCCGCCTTCTTGCTGCCCATCGCCGCAATCGAGGCCGAGCTCGGCCCGACGAAGGTGATGCCGGCCTCTTCGCAGGCCGCCGCAAACTCGGCCCGCTCCGACAGGAATCCGTAGCCAGGATGGATGGCATCGGCGCCCGTCAGCTTCGCCGCTGCGATGAGCTTCTCGATGACGAGGTAGGAGTCGCGCGACGGGGCAGGCCCGATGCGGACCGCCTCGTCGCAGGCCGACACGTGGGGCATGTCGGCATCGGCGTCGGAGAAGACGGCTACGGTCGCGATGCCGAGCCTGCGTGCAGTGCGGGCAATGCGGACGGCAATCTCGCCCCGATTGGCAATCAGCAGTTTCTGAATGGGTGCAGCGTTCATGAAGTGACCTCGTGTGCCGCGCGACAGCCATCGGCCCGCGCGTTGCAGCGGATTAGTGGCGGAAGACACCCCAGCTCATCGTCCCCTCGACCGGTGCCGAGTAGGCGGCGGAGAGCGAGAGGGCGACCACGGTGCGGGTGTCGCGCGGGTCGATGATGCCGTCGTCCCAGAGACGGGCCGTCGCAAAGAGCGGGCCCGACTCCGACTCGACCTGGTGCTCAATCATCATCTTGATGAGCTTCAGGTTGTCTTCGTCCACCGCCTCGCCCTTCTTCTCGGCCGCTTCGCGCTTGATGATCTCCATCACGCCTGCGAGCTGGCGGCCGCCCATGACGCTGATGCGATGGTTGGGCCAGGTGAAGAGGAAGCGGGGCTCGTAGGCCCGTCCGCTCATCGCGTAGTTGCCCGCGCCGAAGCTGCCGCCCATCATGATGGTGATGGCCGGCACGGTGCTGTTCGACACCGCGTTGATGAGCTTGGCGCCATGCTTGATGATGCCCTCCTGCTCCACCTTCTTGCCGACCATGAAGCCGGTGATGTTCTGCAGGAAGAGGAGCGGGATGTTGCTCTGGTTGCAGAGCTGGATGAACTGGGCGCCCTTGTTGGCCGACTCCGAGTAGAGCACGCCGTTGTTGGCGAGGATGCCAACGGGGTAGCCGTGGATGTGGGCCCAGCCGCAGACCAGCGTGTTGCCATAAAGCGGCTTGAACTCGCTGAGGCGGGAGCCGTCCACGATGCGGGCGATCACCTCGCGCGCCTCGAAGGGGACACGCAGATCGGTGGAGGCGATGCCGAGCAGCTCCTCCGCGCTGTAGCGGGGCTCCTCGACCTCGCGCTCGAGCGGACGGGCTGCCTTGCGCCAGTCGAGGTGGGCCATGATCTCACGACCAAGCCGGATGGCATCGGCCTCGTCCACCGCGAGGTAGTCGCTCACGCCCGAGACCTTGCTGTGCATCTCGGCGCCGCCGAGCTCCTCGTGGGTCGATACCTCACCGGTCGCCATCTTCACCAGCGGCGGGCCTGCGAGATAGACCTGCGCCTGCTCCTTCACCATGACGGTGTAGTCGCTCATGCCGGGGATGTAGGCGCCGCCGGCCGTCGACGAGCCAAAGACCAGACAGACCGTCGGGACTGCCTCGCGCGAGCGGCGGGTGATGTCGCGGAAACCACGGCCGCCGGGAACGAAGATCTTGCTCTGGTTCGGCAGGTCGGCGCCGGCCGACTCGATCAGGCTCACCGAGGGCAGCCGGTTCTGCTCGGCGATCTGCCCGAGCCGGTTGCTCTTCTGCACGCCCAACTCCGAGACCGCGCCGCCCTTCTGCGTGGCGTCGCTCGCGGTGACCACGCACTCCACGCCGGAGATGACGCCCACGCCGCCGATGATGCCAGCGCCCGCGCTGTGGTCCTTCACCTCGTGGCCCGCGAGCGCACAGATCTCGAGGAAGGGAGCATCGCGGTCGAGCAGCAGCTCGATGCGCTCGCGCGGAAGCAGCTTGCCGGCCGCCTTGTGCCGCTCCTGGTAGCGGGCGCCGCCACCGG
>JBIIFW010000348.1:0-3218 GCA_044236985.1 Bradymonadia bacterium
GTCGGCCTGTGCAGCGTCCGGGTCGGACCAGCGGATCTCTGTGACGACCTCGTCGACGCTGTGGTGGTGCTCGAGGATATGTTTGACCTGCTCGAGCAGGGCGTTGGGCTCGGTGCCTCGTGGCGCATCAATGCGGACCGTCGCGGCGCGCTGGGTCGTCGACCTTGCCCAGAGGTGCAGCTGCGTGAGCTTTGCGGGCGCTACGGCCGTGGCGAGTTCAGCGCGGATGGCGTCGGCGTTCAGCTCTTCGGGGATTGCGTCGAGGCTCAGTGCGATCGCTTCGCGGAGCGGATGCCAGACGCTCCGGATGACAGCGGCGGCGACGAGCAGGGTGACCGCAGGGTCGATCCAGTTCTCGCCCGTGAAGTAGACGAGGATGGCGCTGACGAGCACGCCGGCCGAGATGCCTGCGTCTGCGAGCAGGTGAAGGACGATGGCCTTGGCGCCCACATTACCCGCCTGGTGGCGGAAGAAGGGCACCGCCGAGAAGAAGTTCACCGCGATGCCGAGCGCGGCGGCGATCATGACGGGCGGCGCGTTGAGCGTGGGTGGCTCGGCGAGCCTGCTTGAGGCCTCGTAGAGGACGATGGCGATGGCGCCGAGGACGAGCGCGCAGTTGAGGATGGCAGCGTGAACGGTGACCCGCCCGAAGCCGAAGGGGAAGCGTGAGGAGGCGGGGCGGCGCGAGAACCAGAGCGCAGCCCAAGAGAGCAGCAGTCCGGAGATGTCGCCCAGGTTGTGGAGGGCGTCTGCGACGAGGGCAGTGGAGTGTGAACTCCAGCCGACGCTTAGCTGGATGGCCACCAGCGCGGCATTGAGCAGCACCGACCAGCGGAAGGCCTGGTCGAGCGATCCCGTCCCGTGGTGCGCATGGCCGTGGTGCGCGTGCCCATGGTGCGAATGCCCGTGGTGAGCATGCCCGTGAGGGGTGGCTGTCGTGCCGGTCGCCATGGAGGTTGGAGCTGCGGTGGAAGGTGCTAGGTTGGGTAGCGGTCGGGGCGGGCAGAGGCAATGAAATCGGCCTGCGCGGGGGTTCTCGCGAGGATTCTGCGCGTTGACGAAAGCAGCGGTGGTTCGTAGCGTTGCGGGTCGACAGGAACTCATCGGGAATTGCGTGGGACATCAGCCTGAACAGCCGCTCCGCGAGGTCATCGCCGCACTGCGCGCCGTGGTCGTCCGTCGGCGCCTGGTGGAGAGCGCCGGTTGGGTCGCGGCGGGCTCTGTTGCCGGCCTCTGGCTTGCCGGTTGGCTGCTAGGTCTCGTGCCTGCGCGTCCGGCGGGCGAGGGCTGGTGGCTGGTGCTGCTTGCGGGTGTTGTTGGGGCCGTTGTCTCGCTGCTTCGCGGTCGTCGGGCCTTTGGCGAAGACCATGCGTTGGCGCGGCTGCTGGAGGGCGCCTTTCCTCAGCTGCGGACCGACCTCCGGACCCTGCTCGACTTTGCGACTCGTCCTCCGTCGGAGGCGGAGGGGCAGGCGCTCGCAGCCTCCTTGCAGCTTCGCGTTGAAGCAGAGCTCGTTGCTGTCGCGCCGCTGGTGGAGCGTGCTGCGCCGCCCCTGCGTCTGCGTCCTCCTGCGCTGATGTTGGCAGTCGCTGTGGGTTTGCTTGGGCTCTCTTTTTCGCTCTCGCCAACGCGGTTTGCGCCGGCGCTCCGACGGATGATGGCTGGGGCTACCGAGGGGCCGCTGCCGGCGGCCTTTGCAGAGCCCTTGGTCTCCACGCTGGACCTTGTGATCGAGCCGCCGGCCCACACGGGGCTGCCGCGTCAGACGCTGGAGGGGACGAACGGCGACATCAGCGCGGTAGCCGGTTCGCGCGTGACCGTGAGCGGCAGCCTGCTTGCTCCAGCCACGGAAGTCTATCTCGCGGTGACGGACGAGGCGGGCCGGCAGGAGGTCGCAGCGACGGTGACGGGGGAGCGCTTTTCGGCCTCGTTTGCTGTGCTCAGTTCTGGCAATTATCGGATCGGGCTCGGGGCGCCACAGGATGGGCGCTTTGACCCCATTGATCGGCAGGTTACCGTCATCGCTGACCAGGCGCCCGTGGTTGCCTTCCTCGCGCCCGAAGGCGATCAGGAGGTGGGCGTCAGCGACAAGGTAAACGTGACCGTCCATGCCACAGACGACTACGGCCTCGTCGAGGTTGCCTGGAGCTGGAAGCTCGAGGGACAGACGGGCGCGGGAACGCGCGAGGTGCTCCGAAGCCCCGAGAAGTCGAGCGACTACACCGAGCAGTTCTCTCTCGACCTTGGGCCGCTCGCGCTCGCTTCTGGCGATGTGGTGGTGCTGCAGGCGGAGGCCACCGACCAACGGGCGACGGGTGAGTCGGGGCGCGGCCAGTCGCCTGAGATTCGGCTGAGGGTTCGCTCGGATGCCGACAAGAACGAGGCCATCCTTGCCGAGAAGGAGGCCATCTTTGAAGGGCTGCTGACGCAGCTCGCGGGGCAGCTTTCGCTCAAGATGGTGACCTACGCGAAGGTGGAGGCAGCAGCCGCTGCAGAGGTTCGGCTTCGGGCGGCTGCGGCTGCGGTGGAGCCGTCAGCTCGGCCGCCGATGCTGCAGTCTGCGACGAAGGTGCATGACGCGTGGCCAGAGCTGCTGAATCGCTGGGACGACATGCTGACGCTGATGAAGGAGGACAAGTTGACGCCGCCGCGCGAGCGCATGCTGCTGGCTGCTGCGCGGACCCGGGTGCGGGGCGACGAGCGGACGCTGCATGGGCTCCTCGATGGTGTGAGCCTCGCTGCATCGGAAGGGACGGTGGCCGACCTGGCCTTCGCCGGTGTCGCAACGGGCCAGGCCTCGATGATTGATGCGACGGAGCGTGCGGCCACGCTGTTTGATTCGCTGATTGCCTCGCAGAAGGCAGACGCACTTGCCCGAAACATTCAGGAGCTGGCCGACTCGCGGGAGACGCTGAAGTCGCTGATGGAGAAGTACCGCGACACGCGCGACCCGAAGGTGCGGGAGCAGATTGACCGGGAGCTTCGCCGTCTCGCCAAGCGGATGAAGGAGCTGATGGAGCGGATCCGCGATCAGATGGAGAAGCTGCCGCAGGAGCACCTCAACATGGAGGGGCTCGACCAGGACAAGGCCTCGGAGAACCTCGAGGAGATGGCCGGCGCGCTCGAGCAGATGGAGAAGCTGCTGAACGAAGGGAAGATTGACGAGGCGCTCGCCGCGCTCGACCGGATGGGCAAGGAGATGGACTCGCTTGAGAAGG
>JBIIFW010000349.1:0-3217 GCA_044236985.1 Bradymonadia bacterium
CCCCGAGGTCTTCGGCACGACGCTGGCCTTCGACCCCACCTATGCGACCCGTCCGCTCGCCCCCTACGCCTACCGCGGCGCAACCGGGCTGCTCCGCAAAGACCTCACCCTGAATGGCTACGACTACTCCAACCAGCCCTGGTTCACGCAGCCGGTGCAGACCATGGCAGCGGTCTGGTCGGAGCCCTACTTCGACGCCGGTGGCGGCGAAATCAACATGGTCACCTACTCGGCCCCCGTCGTGAAGGACGGCGTCATCATCGGCGTGCTGACCGCCGACTTCGGCCCCCTGGCCACCGCGCCCTAAAGACGCCGTGGGCGCAGGCACAGACCTGCCCCTCCACGGTCATCAGGCAGGCCGCGCACCGCTCACACGAGTACCAGCTCCGAACGGCGCGGGGCGTAGCCGACCGCACACGACTGCAGCAGTTCGGCACCCACAATGCCCGAACTTCCGGTCATCGTCAGCGCCATCTGCACAAGCTGCGGTGCCGCGCCAAACCGCAAGGTAAACGCTCGGCCGCTAACCAGCATCGGCGCCTGCACCGTCGCGGCCGTGAAGGCTCCGAACATGGGCATGAAGTCGTTCACCGTGCCCGCGTCGGGGAAACCGGTGGTGAGGCTGCGCTCGAGGTAGGAGAGCTTGGCGCCAGAGTCGAAGAGCAACGAGACCGTCTGCCCCGCGACCTGCCCCTGCATCACTGGAACCGTCTGCACGAAGCGGAGCGGCACCCGGCTGCCTGCCACCAGGAGCGGCTCGCTCGACGCGGTCGCGGTGCCGTTCGGCAGGTCGAAGTGCCAGTCGTAGCCAGCGATGAAGTCGTTGCCGAGCAGCCCGTCGACGGGACCTCCGAGGAGGCCGGAGAGCGTGGCCGCGCTCAGCCCAGCGAGGCTCGTGGGCAGCGGCACCGAGTCGCCGTCGCAGGTCACCGCCCCACCCTCGCCGAAGCTCATCGGCGAACCGGTATCGAGCACAAAGCGCCGTGCTCCAACAACCAGCAGCAGATGCTCCTGCTCCCACAACAGTGTCAGTCTCTCCATATCGTCCCCCGAGGAATGTGCCTCGTCGTAGCGCGAGGCAGAGATGCGGTAGGCGCGAACCAGGCCGCTGCAATCTGAATTTCTGTTGCCACGACGGATGAATGGTGGACAATCGTCCGGCACCAAACAGCGAGGCGGGCAATGGCGACCAAGAAGAAGGCAAACGAAGATTCCGCGGTGGCCAAAGCGGCCCTCGCGACCATCGATTCTGCGGACGAAGAACACGGTTCATTGGAGCACGACGACGGGGCCGACGCAGGCGGCGCGCCGTTCCAGCTCTCGGTGGAGATTGGGCGGCCAGACCTCACCCGATGGCTCCGAAACATCGCGCCGGAAAATCTCGCCTTCGAGGTGGAGCGCACGCTCGCTATCGGCAACCAGGTCGTCACCTTGATGCGCGCCTCGTCGGGCCAAGAGGAGATGGACCGGATGTTCAAGCCGGTTGTCGACAAGATGCAGACGGTCGAAGGGCTGCTGGAGCGGCTGGTTACCGCCTCAGACAAATCGCAGCGCAAGGGCGAGCTTGGCGAACGGCTCGTCATGGGTCAGCTCTCGCATGCCTTTCCGAACGACACCTTTGAGCAGACGGGGACGCAAACAGCCCAGGCCGATATTCATGCAACGCTGGCGCTCCCGGACGACAGACGGGAAACAGCCCTCGTCGATGTGAAACTCTACACCAACCCCGTTCCGACGAAGGAAATCGAGAAATTCCGGCGCGATCTCTTGGAACGAAAGCAACGCTTCGGGCTCTTCGTCTCGCTGACCTCGAGCATCCCAAACATGACGGGACTCTTCAAAATCGAAGAGACGACCGACTACACGGCTATCTACATCCCGCACGCAGGGGGAGATGGTTGGGGGGTCATCCGCGGTATCATGCTGCTGCGCTCCATGATGACACTGCGTGCGCAGCAGCGCTCCGTTCGCCTCTATGACGCCCGTGCGTTGGAGCGGTCGTGGGAACGCATCGGCGAAGAGCTCCGCCTGTTCGAGACCACGCTCGGCTCGCTCAAGCAGCTGCAGACCTCCCTCTTGGATAGCCGCACTGCGGTGCTTCGCTCGCTCGACGACGTGGCCTCAAAGGTACGGACTGCAGAGGGCGACCTGTCGCGCAGCCTCGCCAACCTGCAGGCCCTCATCACCGCGGAGTTCCAGCACCTTCCATCTGCCGGAGTGCCCACCCTGCCCGCATTCCTCTCGCCCGATGCCTCGCGGACGGTGTTTGTCCTACTGGCCGAGAAGAACCCGAAGTTGAGCGATGTCTATCATCGGGTGCTGACGGAGGTGGAGGCACGGAACCTCCCTGTCTCGCTGACCGATGAGAACATCCTGGATGTCTGGCTGGGCAGCGAACGGATTGTCTCTGTGGTCACCGGGACGGGGAAGGCCCCCAAGGTCGAAGTCAACCTCTACCCTGGCACACGGCGGATCGCCTTCGTGCCTGGAACGATTTTCGGCATCAAGAACGGCGTCCTGACGATGCAGTTTGCGCCGGCCGGCAAGAACGATGCAAAGGAGCGCGAGGCTCAGTTCGAGGTCATGGCCGATCTCATTTCCCAGCTCGCAATGCCGCAGTAGCAAACCGCCGCTGACTTGCTGGAAGCATTGAAACCGCGGCGAACTGTGAGGTCATCCAGCAGGCCGCGCTCCCGGAGGCCGACAGCGCAACGACAGAGCAGCCCAAGGGCGCAAACCTCCCCGGGCTCGGTCATCGGGGCTGACGCAGACGAACCTGCTCTCGGCGACTTCGGTTCTCTCGCACGAGGAACCTGCTTAGCAGTGCGCCCTGAGCGAAACACGACGTCCGCCAGCTCACTCCTCACCGGTGCCAAGGCCGGCCCACAGTTCCGCCTCGAGTTGTTCAACGCTCGGCAGCGAGCTGTCGAGTGGCTCGGGCAGTGTCTTCACGAGCTGGTACTCCGCTACACCCATGGGCCTTTAACTGCCCGACAGTGCATACTCGGCCACAAGCCGCTTCTTCGTCTTGCACAGCAGAAGCCCAATGGTCGGGCGGTCGTCGTGTGCTTTGAGCTGCCGGTCGACCGCAGCGAGGTAGAAGTTCAGTTGGCCAGCCTGCTCTGGCTTGAAGTCGGTGGCCTTCAGTTCCACCACCACATGACACTTGAGGCGGGTGTGGTAGAACAGCAGGTCCATGAAGAACTCGTCGCCATCC
>JBIIFW010000353.1:0-3202 GCA_044236985.1 Bradymonadia bacterium
CTCGGCGGCTGCGAGACGGTTTTCCACATCGCCTTTGGCGGTGAGCATGATGATGGGGATGTCTGCGGTACGGCTTTCGGCGCGAAGGGTTCGGATGAGGGTGAGTCCGTCGACCTCGGGCATCATGAAGTCTGTAAGGATAACATCGGGCTCCTCGCGGAGGGCGAGTTCGATGCCTTGGCGTCCATCCTTGGCGACGTAGACGGAGTGCTCGACGGAGAGTTCGAGGTTGAGGAGGCGCAGGATGTCGGGGTTGTCTTCGACGATGAGGACCTTGCTGGTCTTTCCTTCGTCGTCGGAGCGGGGGACGGCGCGGCGCTCGGTGGCCTCGTCGATGCCTTGGAACTTGTAGTCCAGACGTTCGGTGAGGTGGCGTGCCCACTCTGCCGGTCCGGCGTCGTCGCCGCGGATGGCGGCGCCTGCGGGAGCTGCCTTTTTGCGGCGGTCCATGAGGTTGGGGTCGTAGTGGTCGCGCCCGCGCCGGAGGCTGAGTGTGAAGACGGAGCCGTGGCCCGGTTCGCTCGTGACGGAGATGTCTCCGCCGTGGAGGCGGGCGAGTTCTCGGGCGAAGGCGAGGCCGATGCCTGTGCCTCCGAACTGGCGATGGATGGAGCCGTCGGCCTGGGTGAAGCGCTCGAAGACGCGGTCGAGTGCTTCGGGTGCGATGCCGATGCCGTTGTCTTTGACGCGGACAAAGGCGTGTGTCGGAGAGCAGTCGATGGTGACTTCGACGGAGCCCGCGATGGGGGTGAACTTGAGGGCGTTGTCTACGAGGTTGACGACGATTCGCTCGAGCTTCTCATGGTCGAGGTGCATCGTGCCGGGGTCTGATGCGACGTTGAAGGAGAGGGTGATCTCCTTTCTGGCGGCCATGTCTGCTGCGTAGCCGGTGATCTGTCGGACGAAGACGGGGAGGTCGGTTTCGTCGATGCGGAGGCGGGCGAAGCCCTCTTCGAGCTTGGAGAAGTCGAGGAGGTCGTTGATGAGTTTGAGGAGCTTGAGGCCGTTGCGCCAGACATCTTTGAGCGTGGGTGCGAGGTGGGCCGGGACAACGCCGCGGGCGCCGTCGTTCGCCGATTCGACCGGAGCGAGGATCATGGTGAGCGGGGTACGGAGCTCGTGGGTGATGTTGGCGAAGAACTGGGACTTCATCCTGTCGAGCTGCTTGAGCTTCTCGTTGGCGCGTTCGGCCTCGGTGCGTGCGAGGTCGAGGCTGCGGTTGGTCAGGAACTGCCGCATCTGGAGGCGGAGTTTCTGGTTGCAGGAGACGACGGTTACGAAGCCGAAGGAGACAAGGAAGAACTGGTTGTTGATGGCCGAGGCGGGCGAAGCGATGTGGGTCGCTCCGGAGAGTGCGGGCGCAATGTAGATGATGTAGCTGAGGACGGGGACAAGGACGGCCTTGGCCAGCGGCATGAGCTGGAAGTGGCCGAAGCCGAGGTAGACGAGGACCATTCCGGCGTAATAGGGCGAGTCGAGTCCGCCATCGAACCAGCACATGGTGGCGATGGCAGAGGTGATGCTGACGTGAAAGGCGATGGAGATGGTTTCGATGTGTCGGAGCACAAAGTCGCTCTGCGACCGGCAGGCGATGGCGGTGGCGAGTGAGACGAGGCTTGCTGCGAGCCTGAGCAGCATGAAGGTGCCGAAGTAGTCCGGCAGGACGACCCAATCGAGGATGCCAAAGCAAGGTATGAGGAAGAAGGCGAGCCAGGCCTCGGTCTGGAGTGCAGCCTTGGTGAGCCCCCGTGACTGGCGCCGAAACTCCTCCTGCTCCTCGTCTGTGAGACTGAGGGGTGCGTCTGCGAGAGCGGAGACGACGATGTAGGAAGTGGTGGCCTGCGGCATGGGCTAGCCAGGTTTGCGGGCGATGAGGAAGGAGAAGGCGCCTTCGCGCTCTGCAGTGAACTCGACCTCGGCATCGGCGGGGAGTGCGGCGGCGATGTCGCGCATCTCTGCCTCGGTGCGGTAGATGAGGGTCCAGTCGAGGATGAACTCTGTGGGCCAGAGGGACTTGGAGGGGGCGGCGCCATTGGCGACGATGCAGAGACCGCCGGGAGAGGTCTTGTCGTAGAGCGCGCGGGTGAGCTCTCTGGCCCGATCTTGGCGGAGGTAGTCGTAGAGGCCGGAGGCGTAGACGAGGTTGTGAGACTCTTCGTTGAAGGAGCCTTCGGGGTCTGCGATCAGCTGCTGGAAGGACATGTAGAGGCAGCGGACGGAGCTGCCGTCGCGGCGTGCGGTGAGCCGCTTGAAGGACTCGCTGTAGGCGAGCGAGAGTACCTGCTCGTCTTGGTCGAGGAGGGTCCAGTGGATGGGGGTTGGCCAGGCATCGGGGCCGTCGGCGAAGTCGGAGACCTCTTTGGCGGGGCCGCAGCCGAGGCTCATGATGCGGAAGGGCTCGGTGGCGCCGAGGGCGGTCCGCCGGGCGAGTTCATCGGCGTAGATTTTCTTGAGGAGTTCGAGGCGGGCGCGGGCACCTTCAGCGATAGACTCTTCGACGAAGAGCTTGTTGATCACGCGTGAGAAGACCGTGCGGCCCTCGTAGGCGTTGCGGAAGATGAGGTTCATGACCTGGTAGTCGCCAGCATAACCAAGGGGCTTGGTGTAGGCGCGGGAGATGATGGGGACATCGAGGAGCTGCGAGGTGATGAGGGTCTCGACGTAGCCCTTCATCGCGGCGCGGGTCTCGGGGTCGGTGAGGTAGGGACGGGCGATCTCGCCTGCGCGGCTCGAGATCGCGAGCCACTCGGGTCGCATGGCATCGGAGGCCTGCTGGACGAGCCTGTCGATGAGTTCGCGACCGTTGGCACCCTGCTCGCGGTAGCGGTTTTCGGTCTCGTCGAGGAGGCGGCGGTGGTGGGCGAGGAAGAAGGCGGCGTGCTCGTTGACCTCGCGGAAGTCGGCAGGGACCTTGTCGCGGATCTTGTCGGCGCCTGTGCCGAGCCGCAGCTGCAGGGTGCGATCTTCGTCGGCACGGCGGATGGCCGGCAGGTCGAGGAAGCCTGTGAGGAGCTGAACGGCGATGCGGCGGCTGCGGCCGAGGTCTTCGATGCGTGCGATGCGTGCAGCGCCCTCGAAGATGACCTGGTCGGCGAAGCAGACGCGGAGTTCGACGGTATCTCCCACAGACGAAGAGTCGGCGGGCGGTGTGTGGAAGGAGAGGCCGCTCATGGCGAGGTCGTGGACCTTGGCCGGCTTGCCG
>JBIIFW010000352.1:0-3202 GCA_044236985.1 Bradymonadia bacterium
CAGCTCGTGGTGGATGGCTGCGCAGGCGGTGGCGGCAAGACGCTGCAGATGGCCGCGATGATGGAGAACAAGGGCATGCTCTATGCGCTCGACACGCATGAGCGGCGGCTTGCCGATCTGCCCAAGCGGACGCGCCGTGCGGGGGTTCACAACGTGCGGACGCAGGCCATCGGGAGCAACCGGGGGCGCGAGGTGACGAAGCTGTTTGGCAAGGCCGATGTGGTGCTGGTGGATGCGCCCTGCAGCGGCTCGGGCGTGCTGCGCCGCAACCCCGACTCGCGGTGGAAGCTGGGCGAAGAGCGGGTGACCGAGCTGGTCGCGCTGCAGCGGACGATCCTCGAGGGCTATGTGCCGATGCTCAAGGTTGGCGGACGGCTGGTCTATGCGACCTGCTCACTGCTGCAGGAGGAGAACGAGGAGCAGGTGGCCTGGCTGCTTGCGGCCCATCCGAACCTGCAGCTGGTGAAGGCGTCGGAGCACTTCGCGCAGCATGGGCTGAAGGAGGCTGCGGCGGCGGTGGGCGACATGATGAATCTGCGTCCGCACCGGCATGGGACCGACGGATTCTTTGCGGCGATTGTTGAGAGAACGGCCTAGAGGTTTGGCATGACGCGAGCGCTTCGAGACCCCCTTTCTGCGCACCGAACGGTTGCGGTTTTTGGACTCGGCAGCGCCGGCGTTGCCGCGGTGAAGCTGCTGGTGGCGCTGGGCAAAGAGGTGGTGGCGAGCGACGCGAAGGCGCCCGCAACGCCGCATGCTGCGCTGCCTGGCGTTCGCTACAGTTATGGCGCGAACGAGCTGGGCGAGGCGACGGCGGTGGTGCTCTCGCCGGGCCTCAACCCGAGCTGGCCGGAGAACCGCGACAACCCGACGCTGCAGCCTGTCTGGGCCAAGTGGGCGGCCGGCGAGGTGGAGGTCTGGAGCGAGATCGAGCTGGCTGCGGCCTGCTTCGATGGGCCGGTGCTCTCCATCGGCGGCACCGACGGGAAGTCGACGACGGCGGCGCTCTGCGCCCATCTGCTCAAGGGCTGGGGCATCGACGCCTGCCTGGCCGGCAACTCCTGGCTGCCCTTCTCGCACTACCTTGCAGAGGGGCTTCGGCCCGAGGTGGCGGTGCTCGAGGTGAGCGCCTTTCAGCTCTGGCCCGGCCACCGCTTTCATGCGCCTGTTTCGATCCTGACCAACATCGCGCCCGACCATCTCGACCACTTCGAGAAGGAGCAAGACTACATCGATGCGAAGCGGGAGGTCTTTGCCCATCAGGGTGCGGGCGACACGGCGGTGCTCTTTGGCGACGACGCCCGCCTGCAGGGCTGGCGGCCCGCGCTCCAGGCGGCCGGCGTGAAGGTGCTCGGCTATGCGCTCGAAGGCGTCCCGGCGGGGTTTGATGGCGAGGCGAAGCTCTCGCCGGAGGGCCACTTTGTGGTGCGGGGCGTGGAGGCTTCGATGGGGCTTCCGACGACCGACGACCTGATGATTCTGGGGTCGCACAACCACAAGAATGTGCTGGCTGCGATGCTGGCCTGTGGCAGCCTGACGATTGGCCGAGAGAGGGCGACGCCTGAGGCGACGCGGCAGGCGCTGCAGAGCTTTGGCGGGTTGCCGCACCGGGTGGAGCTGATCCGGAAGCTGCGGGGCGTGCGCTATGTGAACGACTCGAAGGCGACCAATGTGCATGCCTCGGTGGCGGGGCTTCGGTCGCTTGCAGCGCGGCTGGTGGTCATCACGGGTGGCGTCGACAAGAACCTGGAGCTGGACCCGATCCTGGCGGAGCTCGAACAGCGGGCGCGGCATGTGGTGGTGATTGGTCAGATCGCCGACCGGTTTGTGGCCGAGGCGACGGGCCGGCTCGGTTCGCTGGAGCGTGCTGCGACGATGGATGAGGCGGTGGCGTTGGCTGCGGCCGCGGCGCAGGAGGGCGATGTGGTGCTGCTGTCGCCGGCCTGCTCGAGCTTCGACATGTTTCGCGGCTTTGAGCATCGGGGCGAGGTCTTTGCCGCGGCTGTGCGGGCGCTCGACGAGGGCTGATGGCGGTGCTCCAAAGTGGCGCGCTGCGGCGGTCTGAGTAGGGTTGCGGCATGGCTTCGATTCGCGAGAAACTCCAGCGTGTGCATGCACCGCGACCGACCGAGGCGCCGGCGGCTGCCGGGCCACGCGAGGAGGCTGCAGCACCGGCGGTTGTGAGGCCGGAGCCTGTGCGAGAGGCTGCGCCGCCGGTGCGTTCGCGGACGGTGGCGCCGGCAGCACGCTCGGCGCCGAAGGTGGCACCGGTGCGGGCAGTGGAGCCTCCGCTCCCGGAGGAGCGGGGCGACCGGATCACGGAGCTTCGGTCGCGGCTGGATCGGGTCTTCAACCCGTCGATGAAGGCGGCGGCGAAGCGGGCCGAGGAGCGGGGCGAAGAGGTGCGCGGGATGCAACCGCGCGAGGTGGTGGTGGTGCCGACGGATGAGCCTGTGATGCGGCCGCGCAAGCGTGCGGCAGACAAGGCTGCGGAGAAGCCAGCGGCGCGGGCGCCGAAGCGGGCTGCAGCGAAGGTGGCGAAGCGGGAGCCGGCGGTGTCGCAGCCGTCGTGGACGGTGGCGGAGGAGCGGGCCGAGGCGGCGCCGCGCCGCGCGTTGGTGATGGAGCCGGCGGCCTTCGAGGAGGCGCCGCGTCCACCTGCGCGGGCCACGAAGCCGGCGCTGCCGCTGCCTGTGGCAACCGAGGGGGTGGCGACGGCCGACACGCGCCACCGCTGGTCGGGACTCCGCTCCGAGGTG
This sequence comes from Bradymonadia bacterium, assembly GCA_044236985.1. Classification (GTDB taxonomy): domain Bacteria; phylum Myxococcota_A; class Bradymonadia; order REDH01; family REDH01; genus CAIWGR01. Next base: position 2,760 of record JBIIFW010000352.1, read on the forward strand.
CTGCAGGCGCGGGCCGCCAACGATGAGGCGCTGGCGCTCTCGCTGCTGCGTGAGATGGCGGCGCTGCCCTCGACCGATGCCTGGCCCCATGTAGAGCTGGCGCGCTACTACGAGGCGGTGGAGCACGACTACGAGCGGGCGCTGGCCCACATCCGGATCGCGCTGGCGCGGGCCTCGTGGAATGGCGGCTACAAAAGCCAGCTTGCGCGGCTCGAGTCGAAGCTTCGGCGCGGCTGATCGGAGGCTAGTCGGCCTTCATCGCAGCGGCTGCATCGGCGAGCCAGAGGCCGCCGGCCTCGGAGGCGAACATGGTGCGCGCGAGCCTGTCGAGGAGCTCACTGCTCTGCTCGACGGTGAGGTCGAGGAGACCGGTCTCGATGAGCCAGGCGCGCAGGGTGACGCCGCGGAGGGTGTCGAGCTGGGCGGAGAGTTCGGCCTCGATG
>JBIIFW010000043.1:0-11712 GCA_044236985.1 Bradymonadia bacterium
CTGGTCTGCGGCAGGTATGAGGGTGTCGATGAGCGGTTCGTGGAGCGCCATGTGGACCTCGAGGTCTGCGTGGGCGAGGCGGTGCTCTCGGGCGGCGAGCCTGCAGCGCTCTGTCTGCTCGACGCCGTGGTCCGGCTGCTCCCCGGCGTGCTTGGCAACGCCTCGTCGCTGGAGCAGGAGAGCTTCGGCAGCGACCGGCTCGAGTATCCGCAGTTCACCCGCCCCGTGGCCTTCGATGGGCTCGCCGTCCCCGAGGTGCTGAGCGGTGGTGACCATGCCGCGGTGGCCCGTTGGCGTCAGAAGGCGGGTCTGCTCCGGACGATCGAACGCCGCCCCGACCTGCTGGCGCGGACGCCGCTGAGCGCCGCGGAGCAGAAGCTGCTGGACGACCGAAGGGTGGAGGTGGAGGCGTGGCTCTATGCAGCGCGACACCGGCTCGCGGGCGACGAACCCACTTGACGCTAGGGCATTATCGTGTATGCTCCCGCACCCCTCCTCTTGTCTGTTCAGGCTATGAGGGATCTGCCCCTGCTGTTTGAGAAGAGTGCCATGAGCGTACATCCCCTCGTGAAGAAGATTGAAGAGTCCGAGTCCCGCACGGCGAAGGGCCAAGAGCCCCTCCCCGAGTTCCGCGCGGGTGACACTGTGCGTGTGCATGTGCGCATCGTCGACGGCGAAAAGGAGCGTATTCAGGCCTACGAAGGCGTGGTCATCGCCATGGGCGGCGCGGGTAACCGTCGCTCCTTCACCGTTCGCAAGGTCAGCTACGGCGTCGGCGTCGAGCGGATCTTCCCCGTCCACAGCCCCCGCGTCGCGCAGGTTGAAGTGCTCCGCCGCGGTAAGGTCCGTCGCGCCAAGCTTCACTACCTCCGCAACCTCAAGGGCAAGGCGGCGCGTATCAAGGAACTCCGCGACTTCAACTAACCGAAGGTTGCGGGGTCGCTCTCTGAGCGGCTAGTCTCCCCTCCATGAGGCTCCGCTCCTTTCAGTTGTTTGACACATCGGGCTCAACGCTTGTCGCGTTCGAGTCCGATGGTCGTTTTTGCGAGCCGATTGTGGCCGCTCTCTGGCTCCACCGGCTCCCGCTCCTGCTGCGGAGCCTCGTTCAGCCGCTCTCGGTGGAGGACAACGACCTCATGGTCGCCATCTCCGGCGAGGTCGGCTTTCGTTGGCAGCTCGAGGCAGAGCTCCCGAGCCTCGCCTTCCGCATTGGGCGCAGCGTCGCGCAGAGCTCGGTCCGACTCGAAGTCCCCGACGGTCAGGATGGCTGGAGGCAGGTGGCGCTTGGGGCAGAAGCCGTCGATGACCGGCTCGCACGCAGGCTGGCACTTGAGAGCGCCGGGGCCGTTGCCGCCCTCTGGTTTGGAGCCCGGCCTGCCATCGCCGATCGCGCCTCCGTTGCCGGTGCCGATGGGCGCCCCGACTGGCTTGAGGTGCCCGACCCAGGCAAATCGACCTCGCGCAGGGCTGCCTTTGCACCACCAGCCGCCGAGCTCACCGCCCTCGTGCAGGAGCTGCGGCAGACCCGCCTCAGCGACGCGCTCGCTGCAGCGGAGAGCCGGCTGATGATGGGCAACCTCGCCTTCTCGGCAGAGGACGACGGGATGGTGCAGCTTCACGCCGACCTCGCGCGGGCGAGCAAGGCTGCTGCGGCGCTCGGGCCAATCCGTCAGCTCTCTGATGAAGAAGAGGAGCTGCTCGCCAGTGCACCGCAGGCAGCGCCCGTGCGGCCGCCGCTGCGAGAGGCACTCACTGACTGGTGGCGGGCCGAGTCGCGCGCCTGGGTGCCGGTCCTCGTGGGGAAGTCGCTGGCGGTGGCGCTGTTTGTCGGCGCGGCCGCGGGCAGCCGGACGATGGGCAAGATGTTGCCGCTCAATGTCGGACTGCTCGCCTGGGCAGGCTGGGGCGCAAACCGGCTCTTTGATCGTCGCGCGACCGGTCGGCCGCTGATCACGCCGCTCTTCGTCCGGCAGAGCGACCCGGTTGGCGATGCCCGGGCAGCGCTGGTGGAGGAGCTCGGCTGCGACTCGGTCGAGGAGCTCGAAGACCGTAACCGGCAGCGGGAGGTGGCCGAGTCGCGCAGGGAGCGGGCGGAGCTGGCGCTGACCAGCATGGGCGGCGCGGTTGGAGGTGGCTCTGCACCGAGCGAGCTCATCTCACCCGAGAGCGTCCGGCAGACCCGTTCGCGGCTTGCCCTCTCGGGCCGACCTGCTTCGGCAATCGAGCAGGAGCTGCGGAGCATGGGGCACGAGCCCGAGGCGCTCCTGCAGGCAGAGAGCGCCACAGCCCTCACAGATCTGCTTGCCCCGCTCCGCGAGGCTGGTCGGCTGCTCGGGCTCTGGACGGAGACAGCCCCCGCCGCTGAGGTGCTCGCGCCGTGGACAGCCGTGCTGCGCCAGACGCTCGGCCGGGATGTCGTCGCGGTTGGACCTGGGCCGGTTGGCGCGCCGCCGCTGTTTCGCGATAGCGTCGGGCCTGTCGAACTGGCGCCCGGCGAGGCCGCGCGCGCCCTGGAGCTTCTCCGCATTGTCATGGTTCGTGCGGTCGTCGCTCGCCGCAAGGAGGGGGCACTTGCGATGATGGTGACGGCGGGGATGCTTGCCGGCGCGGAGGCTGCAGAGCGGCGCCAGTGGCGGAAGTTGCTGTCGGAACTCTCGCCGACGTTGCAGGTCATCTGCATCGAGTCTGTCGGATGAGCCAGCTGGAGTTCGGGTTCTCGCGCGGGCCGATGGGGCAGGTCGACCTGGAGGCCTTTGCGCAGGGATATGAGATCCTCATCGGGGTCGATGAGGCGGGCCGCGGGCCTCTCGCCGGGCCGGTGAGCACTGCGGGCGTGGCGGTCACGCGTGCGCAGTGGGAGCAGCTCGAGGGGGTGAACGACTCCAAGCAGATGTCGGCTCCCGGGCGGGCCGAATGGGAGGAGCGACTGCTGCTTCGGGGTGGCTGGCACAGGGTCGATCTGGCGCCTGCGGAGATCGACCGACTCAACATCCTTGGAGCTTCGCTGGAGGGGATGCGCCGTTGCGCGGAGGCGCTGCTCGCTGACTTCTCGGGAGCGCGGGTGCTCGTGCTGGTGGACGGCAACCACCGGCTGCGGTCGTTTTGCGGGGCGCAGCAGCCGCTGGTCAAGGGCGATGCGCGGAGCCGCGTGATTGCTGCGGCGTCGGTGTTGGCGAAGGAGCATCGCGATCGGGAGATGGCGGGTCTGGATGCGCTCTATCCGGGCTACGGCCTCGGCAAGCACAAGGGGTATCCAACGCCGGCGCACCTCCGGGCGCTCGCAGCGCTTGGCCCCTCGCCGGTTCACAGGCTGAGTTATGCGCCGGTTGCACAGGCAGCTGCAACAGCGGCGGCGCGCCGCCGATAATGCACCATCGACACTTGGTCGGAGGAGGCATGATGGATCGGCGATTGGAGGATGGAGCGCGCGGCGAGGCAATCGCTGCCGCGATGCTGGAGCGGGCGGGGATGCGCCTGGTGGCGCGCAATGTGCGCTACCGGGTGGGGGAGTTGGACATCATCGCCGAGGACGAAGAGACGCTGGTCTTCGTCGAAGTGCGGTCTCGCTGGCGTCGGAATGGGCCGCGGGCAGAAGACACGGTGACCTTTGGGAAGCAGCGTAGGCTTTCGAAGGCGGCACTGCTCTTCTGGAGGCTCTACCAAGGCAGCTGCCGGCGTGCCCGCTTTGATGTGGTGGCCGTGGACCTTGCACGTGGGCAGGTGGCGGCCCATCACCGCGCTGCCTTTGAGCTCCGCGAAGGGGGCTAGTTCAGGGCGCGCGCGAAGATAGCGTCGGGAACGCAGAAGCCGATTTCAGCGCTCGCGGGGCGGTCGCAGACGGAGCCGGTGGGGCAGCTTCCCGCAGTGCTGGGGTTGCAGCTCTGGGTGCAGAAGCCGTCGGAGCCCACATAGGTGGCGCAAAGCCGGGTGCTGCAATCCGCGGAGTGTTCGTAGAGGCAAACTTCGGAGGTGAGCGCCGTGCCGTCGTCGGCGCAGAGGTCTGCGATGGGTGCGGGGAGTTCGCAGGCGTCACCCACCTCTTCGTCGCCGCAGGCGGTGAAGAGGAGAGCGGTAGCGACAAGGAGGAACCAGGCCTTGAGCATGGGGCGCTTCGAGAGAGAGGGAGGCGGGAAACTCCCCGCGCAGAGCTGTCTTTTGCCCCCGTCGCGTTCGGATGTCAAACGAAGTCGATGCAGCGACGGTGTGATGCGGAGGGAGGTGGCGCTTGACACTGCATTTTGCACAGGGGTAGAGAGACAAATTCGTGCAATGCGAACTGCAATCGGGGATGGTTGCGGTTTGAGGTGCGGAGTTGAACTCATGAGCGGTGGTACGAGCATGTTCGATGACTCGAGGTCGGTGATGGTGCGCCTGTCGGCATTGGTTGGCATGGCCCTGATGACGGGCCTGCCCTCCAGCGCGGCGGGACAGGATCTTCCAGAGCAGCCGGCAGCGGTCGAGCCCGCGGAGGCTGAGTCGTGGGGCGACGAGGGCGGCTTCGAGTTCGACACGCAGGAGGCACAGCCGATTGGTGAGTCGACGCCTGTCGCGCGGCTCATGGATGAGGGTCTCAAGCGCTTCGCCCGCGAGGACTTTGCCGGAGCCTCCTCCTCGTTCTGGTCTGTGATGCAGGAACCCGACATTTCGGCCGACGCGATCCGCCCTCGGGCGCAGTTCGAGATGGGCAAGACGCTCATGAAGTTGAAGATGTACGAAGGGGCTACGGTCTTCTTCGAAGAGATCGTGCGGTCGGGACCCGTTCATCCCTACTTCGAGGCGACGGCGCCGTGGATGTTGCTGCTGTCGCGCCGGGTACCCGGCGATCCGGCGATGCTGAGCCGAGTTGCGGCATTTGGAGCGCTCTTTCCCGATCGCATCGACGCGAAGTACCGGGATGAGATGGCCTTCCTGCTGGGGCAGAACGCTTTCAACCAGGGCGAGTTGGAGAGCGCGCTGAGCTACTTCACCTTGGTATCGCCAGACTCCTCCTTCTGGGCGCGTTCGCTCTACTACAAGGGCATCACCTATGTGCGTCAGTATGATGCACAGCCGGCGGTCGATGCCTTCAAGGCGCTGCTGGCGCTTGATGGCAAGGGAGCCGAGGCCGATGAGGGCAAGAGGCTCAATGAGATGGCGATGCTGGCGATGGCGAGGACCTTCTACTCGACGGGCGAGTTTGAGAAGTCGCTGCGGCTGTTCGAAGGGATCCCGCTGGGGAGTTCAACCTGGCTGGACGCCCTCTTCGAGTCGTCGTGGGCCCACTTCCAGCTCGAGCAGTCGAACCGTGCGCTCGGCAATCTTCACAGCCTCAACTCGCCCTTCTTCAGCGCCCAGTATTACCCTGAGGCGCCGATTCTGCAGGCGGTGATTCTGTTCGAGAGCTGCCGGTACACCGGGGTGCGCAAGACGCTCGACCTCTTTGATGATGTCTACGCCCCGCTGCTTCAGCAGCTCGAGGCGCTCGCGGCGGAGCGTACCTCGGATCTCGACTACTTCAGCTTCTACGAGGCCTCGGAGTCGACGCTGACGACCGACTTCGACCCGCGCCTGCAGCAGATCACGCGTGCAGCGCTCTCGGACCGGAGCGTCCGCGAGGCTGCTGGCTTCGTGCGTCAGGTGGAGTCGGAGCGCGCGACGCTGTCGAAGCTTCCGGCGGAGGTGGTATCGGGCCCCTTTGGCCAGTACCTGACCGGCAAGCTCGACGGCGAGCTGGGGCTTGCGCAGAGCAACCTTGGCGGCCTCGTGCGTCGTCGGATGGAGCGGATTACGGGTGAGCTTCGGACGAAGCGGCGGGAGGCGGAGGCAATCCGCGTCGAGGCGGATCTGTCGGAGGCGTCGCTGCTGAAGATTCAAAAGGCCAGCGGAGCAGTGGGCGAAGTGCCCGACGTTGTCTCGGAGACGAGACCAGAATGGTACCAGATGGCTTGGCCGTTTGAGAAAGAGTACTGGCGCGACGAGCTGGGCCACTACTCCTACCACATCGCGTCGAAGTGCCGCTGATGCGGCAAGGGAGCAGGAACATGACAAAGGGCACGACGCTGCGACGCGTGGGGAAGAGGATGAGCGGTAGCCTGCTGCTGCTGACGCTCGCATTACCGGCCTCGGCTCAGGTGAGCGGCACCAAGAGCGAGGCGCAGATCCAGACCTATACCCTCGCGCCTGAGGCTTCGCGCGAGAGCGTGTTCGAGCAGGCCAAGAAGGGGCCCGCCGACACCAAGCGGATGATGGCGGAGAAGATCGCGATCGAGGAGATTGAGCGAACAGAGACGGCTCTCTCGCGGCTGCGGAACCTGGTTGCCTCGACGCCGACGGGCGACCGGGCGCGCGCCGACTATCTCTTCCGGCTAGCGGAGCTCTACTACGATCGTGCGCGGTACTACGAGCAGCGGAGCTACGACCGTCGTGATCAGGCTTTTGAACTGGCCAGCAAGGACCCCGCCCGGGCAACCGCCTATCAGAAGGCGGCTACAGACGATCTGAACCACTCGGAGGAGTTCGCTCAGAAGGCCATCTCGCTCTACACTGAGCTCTACGCCAACTACCGGGACACCTTCGCCAACATCGACGCGGTTCTCTTCTATCTCGGCGCGAACCTGCTCCAGGCCGACGACTCGGATAGCGCGCGAGAGGTGTTCGAGGCGCTTGCGGTCAACTTCCCGACCTCCCAGTATCTGGCGCAGGCCTACTTCATGATTGGCGAGCTCGACTTCGGGGCGGGCGACGCGGAAACTGCGATGCAGTCCTACCAGCGGGCGGCGCAGTTCCCCGAGCGGAACATCTATCCCTTCGCGCTCTACAAGGTTGCCTGGTGCGCCTTCAATCTGGCCGAGACAGCGAAGGAGAAGAAGGAGGCGGTCAACCTGCTGTATGAGGCAATCCTCGTAGCCAAAGACAGGGTGGCCAAGCAGGGCGACTCCATGCGTCGGCTCCGGGACGACGCGCTCCGCGACATGACGCTCTTCTGGGCGAGCGCCTACAAGCAAAACGATGCGCTAAAGTTCTTCACCAAAGTGGCCGCTGAGACGGAGGTGTCGGAAGCAGAGCGGACGAAGCTCATTGCCCGCCTTGCCCGCATCTATGGCGAGCGTGCCGACTACGACGACTCGACGGCGCTGTTCCGTCAGTTGATTGAACTGTCTCCGAACGACTTCTCCATCGTTGGCTACCACCGAGAGATTGTGCGGAACACCCGGCCGGGCGGCAGCCGCGCTGAGATCGTGACGTCGCTCAACGACCTGACCGATACACTTTCGCGCGCGATGACCTTCCCGGTCACCGACCCGGGCGATCTGCAGCGGGCGCGCGAAGAGGTGGAACTCCTGCTCCGCCAGTTCAGCACCACCTACCACCGCGACGCGCAGACAACGAACAACGAGCAACTCTATCAGCTCGCGGGCAGCCTCTACGAAAAGTATCTAGCGCTCTTCGGCGAGCAGGCAGGATCGTACGATATCTGGTTCTACGCGGGGGAACTGCAGTACCGGCTCAAGGGCTGGAGCGAGGCGGCGGTCGCCTATGAGAAGGCCCTGACGCTCAGTGGCGGCGCAACGGGCGAGGCAAAGGGCAGATACGATCAGGAGGCGACCTACGCATCCTGTCTTGCGCAGACCAATCTGGTCGACATGAAGGGCTCGATTCAGGCGACGGCGAGCAACAGCAACAGCCCCACAGGCGAGCTGCCGCCCATCCCAGCGCCGCGCGAGATCTCGACGGGCTTCGTGAGTATGCTGTCGGCCTGCGAGCGTTACCTCAAAACCGGACCGGAGGTCTCTGCGGAGACCGCGGAGATTGAGTATGCGGTTGCCTACACCCTCTACGACAACGATCACCTCGACGCGGCGGTCCCGAAGTTCGGGCGCCTCGCACTCGACCTGTATGCTGCTGAGCCGGCGCGCGCGCAGGTCTCCGCGGAGTTGCTGCTCGATAGTCTCGCGCTGCAGCGTCGCTTCCCCGAGATGAAGGAGTGGATTGGGCGTTTGGCGACGGCCCCCGTTGGTCAAGGTAAGCTTGCACCGAAGCTCCGCGAGTTGGGCGAGCAGGTGAACTTCAAGGAGTGCCGCGACCTTCAGCAGGCCAAGAAGTTTGAGGACTCGGGAGTCTGCTTCGTTGACTTTGCGCAGAACCACTTCGAGTCCAAGCTTCTCGACAAGGCGCTGTTCAATGCAGCCGTCTCGTATGAGAAGATCTACAAGCTCGACTTCTCCATCTCGCTCTACGAGCAGATCATCGAGTTCCGTCCCAACTCGGAGCTGGTGCCCGACACCACCTACGGTCTGGCGCAGACCTACCACCGCATCGCGATGTACGACAAGGCGGCCGACCTCTACGAGCAGTATGCGCGGACCAATCCGAAGGGGACGCAGGTCGTCAACGCCTCGGCGAACGCCTACCAGTTCCGTCAGGGCCTCGGTCAGTACGACAAGGCGATCTCCAACCTCAAGGCCTTTATCAAGGTCTCTGATCGCGACAAGGCGAAGGAGCGTGAGGGCATCGCGGAGGCCAACTACCAGATTGCGATGATCCAGTTGGAGCAGGGCAAGAAGGCGGAGGCAACGGCCTCGTTCGAACGGTTCGTGCGCGAGGATGGCGCCGTCTCCCCGAGCCGCGCCATTGAGGCTCGTGTGAAGGTGGCTGAACTTGCGGCTCCGGCGAAGGCGGTCGGGCTCTTCTCCGAGGCCCTGGTCGCTGTGGAGCGGCTGGAGCCGGCCGTTCGTGAATCCCTTACGCCGGCAGCGCTCGACGCTGCTTCGAAGGCCCAGTTCACGCTCGCTGAGCAGATCTTCAAGCGGTACGAGGCCATCGAGATGAAGGGCTCGGAGGAGCAGGTTAAGGCTGCGCTGCGCCAGAAGGCCGAGGTGGGAACGCAGGCGCGTCAGGAGTTCGACAAGGTCCGGCTGTTCAAGCGTCCGGGCTGGATGATCGCCTCGTCGACGCGGACAGGTCAGATGTACATGGATTTCTACAAGCGGGTCATCGATACGCCCATCCCCGAGGGGCTCCCGCCCCTGGTGGAGGAGGAGTACCGCTCGGTGCTCGAAGGGCAGGCGCTGGAGCTCAAGCAGCAGTCCAAGCAGTGGTTCGCAGGAGCGATTGAGGTCGCGCGGCGCACGGGCTGGTTCAACGACTACAGCGAACAGGCAGCAAAGCTGCTGCAGGAGCTCGACCCGACCTTCAAGTCGCTGGCAGAGCTTCGGGTGTCGCCCGGCTACGATAGCGTCGGCTTCTATGCGCCCGGCTACGTCAACCCGAGCGAGGAGAAGAAGGCCGGCATGCTTGGAGGCGATGGGACAGGCGCCGATGCGACGCCGTCCGCGACGCCTTCGACGGCCCCGGCAGCGCCTGAGGCTGCCCCCGAGGCTGCCCCCGCAGCAACGCCAAGCGAAGGAGGTCAGCCGTGAAGCAGGCCAATCGAATGAAGAGCATGATGCGGATTGCGACAGGGTTCTCGTTGCTGCTGCTAGCGGCCTGCGGCGCGCCCCAGCAGGTGCAGGTGGAGCAGGTCCGCGATACGAGCCCTGCAGTGGTTGAACGGGTGAAGAGCCCCGAAGAGATCGAGGAGGAGCGGGTCGCGACCCTCAAGGCTGCGCGTCAGACCGCCTTCGATGCCTACGCAGACAAGGCCGATGAGGGCCGCCTGAAGCGTGCAGAAGCGGCACTCCGAACCGCGGTCGAGTTGGACGCCGGGGATCCGAACAGCTGGTTCAACCTTGGTCTGGTGCTTGCGGAGCAGGGCGACACGACGGCAGCTTCGGATGCCTTCTCGCGGGCGCAGGCACTCGACGCGCAGTTTATGCGAGGCAAGGCCTACGAGGGTTACATCAAGCTGAAAGAGGGCGACACGGCCGGCGCAGAGCGGGTGTTTCGCGACTGCATTGCCTCGCGCGAGAACGAGACGGGTTGCAATATCAACCTGGCGATCCTGCAGCGGCAGAAGCTGCTGGCCGCAGGCAAGCGCGATGCCAAGTCGGCCCAAGAGGCCATCGTCTTCCTTCGGTTTGCTCTTGCGGGCGAATCTCTCAGCGCGGATGCCTACGCCAACCTGGCGCGCATCTACTTTGACCTCGGGCGGATTGAGCTGGCGCGGGTTGTCTGTGAGAACGCGATCCAGCTTGGCTCCGACGCGGCGACGCTCCACAACCGGCTTGGTCTCATCGCGCTCGCTCAGAAGGATGTGATCACGGCCTACCGGGAGTTCCTCGCAGCCGTTAAGCGCGACCCGGACTATGTGGATGCCCACATGAACATTGGCGCGATGGCGCTGAACTTCCGTGATTTCGAGGTCGCCAAGCGGTCGTTCGAAGCGGTGCTCGCAAAGCGTGAGAACGACCGCGATGCCCGCCGTTCCTACGGTGTCGCGCTTCGCGGACTAGACGACGGTGCCGGTGCAGAGGCGCAATACAGCCAGCTCCTCGCGCAGGATCCAAACGACTTCGCCACGCTCTACAACCTGGCCATCCTGCAGCAGGAGTTCAGCGGCGACTACCCGAAGGCGGTCGCGACCTTCGAGCAGCTGAAGGCCGCGGTAGGCAACAAGCGCTTTGAGCGGATGGAGGATGTGGACAAGCGCATCGTCGCCCTCCAGACGCTCATCGAGTTTGGCGCCGGAGATCCGGAGCCCGAGCCGGAGGCTTCTCCTGAGATGTTGGATGGTATCGAGCCCGCACCGGCGGCTGAGCCCGCACCGGCGGCTGAGCCCGCACCGGCGGCTGAGCCCGCACCGGCGGCTGAGCCCGCACCGGCGGCTGAGCCCGCACCGGCGGCTGAGCCTGCTCCGGCGGCTGAGCCCGCACCGGCGGCTGAGCCTGCTCCGGCGGCTGAGCCTGCTCCGGCGGCTGAGCCTGCTCCGGCGGCTGAGCCCGCTCCGGCGGCTGAGCCCGCTCCGGCGGCTGAGCCTGCTCCGGCGGCTGAGCCTGCTCCCGAGGGGTCGGGAGCCTAGTCAGGAACTTTGAGCTAACGCCGGTGTCCGAGTAACGCGGCATTCCGTCGAAGGGAGTGAACAATGAATCAGACGATCACGTTGAGCATGGTTGCGGGGCTTCTCCTGCTCGCCTCATCGGTTTCGGCCGAAGAGACGCAGCGCGAGACCAACTTCAACTTCGAAGAGGATGTTGTTACCGGAACGTTGGTCCGTCCGGACCAGGAGACGGTGACCGGCCTTCGTCGTGGCAAGGAATCGAGTCTGATCAAGATCCGGAAGGATTTTGTGACGGAGATGGTGCAGTCGGTAGAGCGCTTCTGAGCGTGTTCGGCGAGAGCGGGCGTTCGAACCTGAGGATGAACGATGTCTGAATCGAGACTGTTGATTTTTGAAATCTACCGAGACGGCACGCACGAGCGGACGGAGCGGTTGGAACAGGATGTGGTGAAGATTGGCAGCCACGCCAAGTCGCACCTCTTCCTCGACGATGCGAATGTGAGCCGCGTGCATGCCGTGGTCGAGGTGACCGGTGACGACGTGTTCGTCATCGACCTCGGCTCGGGGAAGGGCACGACAGTGGGCGGCCAGCGTGTGAACAAGCAGAAGCTGTCGCACGGTGACCGAATCGGAGTGGGTGGCTACGAGCTGGTCATTCGCTTCCACGAGGTGGGTGAGCGGAGTGGCGCGGCAGGCGCAGGCGGCGGCTCGCAGGCGCCCGTGGTCGAGACGGACGACGAGGTCTACACGCGACGCTTCTTGCGTCGCGCAGAGAACTCGGATGGTTCGGTCGAAGC
>JBIIFW010000044.1:0-11675 GCA_044236985.1 Bradymonadia bacterium
CCGTTCTGCTGGCCTGCGAACTCATTGGCGAGGCGCACATACTCGATTGCGGCCTCTTCATACTTGCCACCAGCAACGAGGGCCTCGGCCTGCTGCGAGATGGCGCCCATCTGGTAGCGGGTGATGTCCTGCTTGAAGGCCTTCATGACCTCGGCATCCTTGATGACGATGCACTGTCCGCGTCGGCCTACCTCGTCGGCCCAGAACTCCATCTGGGCGAAGTCCTCCTGGTCACGGTAGGACTCGACGAGGTTGATTGCCGCGGGGCCGGTCATCTCCGATCCGCAATGGGAGTCGAGTACGCCAATGAAGCGGCGCTGGGCCTCAGGGTAGTCTTTGTACTCGTAGTAGAGTTTGGCGCCGGCGTAGGCGAAATTGGCCTGTTCGTCGGGGCTGTCGGGGTTCTTGATGCCCAGAGCGATGTAACGGTCGTAGGCTGAGATGAGCTTGAGGGAGAGTTCGGGGACCGCATCGCGAGAGGCGACCGTGCGGGGGGCGTTGCTCTCGCCCTTCTTTGGTTCGGGGGCCTGGTTGCCAACACCAGCGGGGCGGCTGGGCCAGGCGCGGGCCTCGAGGCGGCCTGCGTTGAACTCTCGCTCGATGGATGTTTCGTAGGCCTGGATGGCGAAGCGGGCGGCAGCATCGCGGAAGTTGTTGTTGAGGACCGACTCGCGGTCGGTCTCGAAGCCAGCCCCTGCGAGGTCATACTGCTCGGAGAAGAAGTAGGACTGGGAAAGGTACATCTGAATCTCGTAGCTTTCGGCGTCGTTGGGGTAGGCTTGGAGGAACTGCCCATACATTCTGGCCGCGAGGCGGAAGCGCTGGATGGAGCGCTCCCGTAGCGTCGTGTCTTTGGGGGCGGCTTCGAACTGCGCGGCGAGCTGCTCGCCCTCGTTGTAGTAGAGGCCTGCAGTGTCCTTGAGGGAGCGACGGGTCATTTCATCGGCAACGGCGATTGCGTCGGTGTTTCCGAGCCGCTCCTGGGCCTTGTACCAGGCGGTACCAGGACCGAAGAGCTGGCCAATTTTGGCGGACTCATCGATTGCCTTCTCGATCTGGTTGTCGCGTGCAAAGGCCTCGACCATCTTCTCGAACCGGTTGGGGTTCTGCGGATCTTCGGGCGCACGAGCGATTGCATCCCGCAACAGCTCTATACCGTTGGCGTAGCGCTGGTTCTCGAGGAGGATGGCGACAACGCGGTCGCGGATGGCGATGGAGTCTTCGTCGTCGCGGTCTCCGAGATACTTGCTCATGCGAGGCATGATGAAGTCGGCATCGCGGTTGCCATCGCTGTTCCAGTCTTCTTCCGCGAGTGTGATCGCGGTGTACTGGAGGGCCTCTTCCTTGAGGGCAGCGCTGTCGGAGTCGCCAGCCGACTGATAGTAGTCGAGGAGTTTCTGAAAGGTGACAATGGCGTTGTCATAGTCGGAGGCGAGGTAGGTCGCCCAGCCAAGTTTGAAGAGGATTTTGTCGGTACGGGTGGAGGCCGGATAGGTGAGCGCTGTCTCGAAGGCCTTTCGTGCCTTCTTCCAGTCGGTGGCCTCGAAGTGGATCTCACCGATGCGGAGATAGGCCTCTTGGGCGAAGTCGGACTTAGGCTTGGCGAGGGTGAGTCGCTCGAAGGTGGCCAGCGCGCGCGGGTCTTTCGCCTCTGCGTAGAGGACACCAACGAGGTAGAGGGCGCCGTCGATGAGGCGGTAGTTGGGGTAGTCTCGGATGAGGCGTTCGTAGGTGGCAACGGCCTGATTGAACTCTTTTTCGGGCGGGGCCGGCTCGTCGGCTACAAAGCCCCGTTCGAAGCGGTCCATCTCTGCCTGATAGAGCTCGTTCTTCTGCTCGTAGGTATCCTTGGCATGCTCGTAGTAGAGTTCGCCGAGGCGGAAGAGGACATCCGGCGTATAGGTAGCATCGGAGGGATACTCATCGATGAAACGGGTAAAGTCGGCGATGGCGAGTTCGCGACGGGCGCGCTCTTCGACGCGCCGGGAGTCGATGCCGTCATTGTAGAAGGCTACGATACCGTTCCGCTGGCGCTTGTACTCGTTCTTGGAGATCTCGAGCATGCCTTCGTTGTAGTCGACCATCTCATCGGCATAGGCAGCAAGGGCCTGCTCGAAGCCGGGTAGCTGACTTGCGATGGCAGGCGGCAGCGCGGAGAATTGGGGTATCGGGCGCGAGAAGGAATCGCGCGGAGCGGCCGTCGCTGCGGCGGCGCCGGAGCCTTCGGGGGAAGTTTGGGCGTGGGCAACGCTGGTCGCTCCGAGGAGCGAGGCTGCGAAAGCGAGGCCGAGGAGGGAGGCGCGGTTATGGCGAAGGTAAATCATGGCGGGGGTGCTCATTGTCCCTTCAGGATTTCTTCGAAGTCGGCATCGATGATGTTGATGGCGTCTTGACGCCTCCGCACCAGTTCGCCGATCTCTTTGGTGAGTTCTTCTTTCTGCTGCCAGGCGACATCGAGTACGCCGATGTTGGCCCGCATCATGATTCCGTTGAGCCGGTCGCGGACCCGCCCGAACGAGGCCTGGGCAACGGAGCCGGTGAGTCGGGAGCCGTCGGCTCGCAGTTTGTCGAGGGTGGCGCGGATGGTGATCATGCGCCCCTGTTCTTCCGAGAGGACGCCTCGAAGGTCGGCGATCTTGGCATCAACGGCTCGATCGATGTCGTTGAAGTAGGCATCGAGGGCGGCCTGGCTGCTGTCGACATTGGCGCGGACGGCATCGGCCTGCGCGAAGGCATTGTTGCTTGCGGGCGCGAGCTGGCGGTATCTTGCGAGAATCTCGGCTTCGCGGCGGAGGGAGTCGCGGAAGCGGAGGCGGAGTTCACGTTCGGAGGCGCTGACATCGTCGGCTACGCCGACTTCTACCGACCTAGCGGCGATGTCTCGCTGCAGGGTTGCGACAGAATCGAGGCGCCGGTTTAGTTCGCTGGCGCTGTCTTCGAGGGAGGCGCGCTGACGCTCTGCGAGTGTCGGAGAGATCTTGCCGAGCCGCTGGTTGTCGGCGATGGTTTCGCGGAGCTCCCGGACCTCTCGGATGGAGGCTTCGAGGTCCTGTTTGACAGCGAAGAGTTCAACCGAGAGTGCCCGGATCTGCTTGACCGAGACCTCTTGGCGCTGCGTCATCTCGGCGAAGGAGCGGGGCTGCGCACGGTAGGAGGTCTCAAGGGCGGCACGATCGGCGCGAAGCTTGTCGAGTTCGGCGGATGCCGCTGCGGGGAGTTTGTTTTCGAGCAGCGCCCTTTCGGCGTTGACGGAGCCGATGAGGAGTTGGAGCGAGTCCATCTCAAGTTCGATGCCTCGTGCCCAGCCGTCCCGCATCTCGGGGAAGATGTTAACACGGCTGCGGGAGTTGATGCCGGTGTCGAGTTCAGCGAGAGCGAGTTCGCTGTCGGCGATGTTGTCGGAGGCTTGGGCGAGGTCGTTCGAGATCGCGAGCGCCTGTTTCAGTTCTTTATCTTGGACAAAGAAGGGTTGCGCGAAGGCGGGCAGTTCGAGGAGGCCGTCGGCTTCGTTGACGAGCAGTTTCAGGAAGGCCGCAGGGTCGGATTGAGAGGCAAGGATCTGATCGACGCCGGCCACATCGGGGCGTTGGCTGCGGATGACGCGGGCGAAGGAGGCGGTTGCCTCTTGGAAGCGGTTTTCGCGCAGCTGGAAGTCTCCGATGAGCAGTCCTGCTTCGGGCAGATAGTAGCGCAGTTCCGGGTCGTTGCTGGCGTAAATCTGGAGCCGTTGGAGGGCGAGGATTGCGTCGCGCGACCGGCCTTCGCGTTGATAGCACCAGGCCTGTTCGAAGAGGGAGGCCTTATACTGCGGTGACTCGGGATCGACCTCACCGTAGGCTTCGATGGCGACACCGAACTGCTGCTGTTCGTAGTAGATGCGTGCGCGGCCGAGCCGGGCGAGGTTGAGGAGCTCGCGCTCTGGTTCGCCCTTCTGCTTGGCGAGTTGCTGGATGAGCGCCTCGAAGGCTTGTCGGCTCTCTTCGAGTTGGCCAAGGCGGGCACGGGTCACGCCAGCAAAGTAGGCTGCGCGGAACTCGAGGATGGCTGCGCCTTTGACGCCGGTAAAGGAGGCGAGAGCGGCCTCGAAGTTACCTTGGCCGTACTGGGCCTTGCCGCGCATGTAGGCAACATCGGGCCCAAAGTTGCCCATCTCGCTGCTCGCAAACTCGGCGAACATTGCATCGAGATCGGAGTAATCTCCGTCGATGTAGGCCATTTCGAGGAGTCGTCGGGCCGACTTCAAGGTGTAGTTGGCGTCTTTGGTGGCGATGAGGTCTCGGAAATGCTTCTTCGCGAGTTCGAAATTGCGCAGATGAAAGAGGCTATCTGCGAGCATGAACTTTGCGTCGCGGAGCCCTGCGCTCGCTGCATACCGGGGCTCATCGACCACCTGAGCGAGCAGGATGGAGGCGGAGTCCCAATCACTTATCCGGTAGCGGAGCTGCGCGTCTGCGATCTTGGTGACTGCGTCGTTCTGACTGCGAAACTCAGCGACTGTGACATATTGTGAGCGGAGGAGTTGCACCCGCCCTCCGAGCTCATTGGCGGCCTTGGCGGCGGCGTCCAGAGACTGCGCCGAGGCCTGGCTGCCGAGCGCAAGCGTCAGCAGGAAGGCTCCTACCGCAACGCGTCGCACGGGAGCGAATGAGCGAGTCTGGGTAGCGTGTGCCACGGCGGTCAATCCTTGGCGGCGGGAGCGTCGGCGGCGGGAGCCTCTTCGTGGGTCGCGAACTCCTCGACCTCGAAGCGGATGCGGAAGCGGTTCGGGTCAAGAATATCGCCCTCGCCCGAGTCGAACGCGACTGCCTTGATCCCAACGGTGCGCCCCTCGTCTACCGTGAACGGGTAGGAGGCCGCCTTGTCGATGGTGATTTCGTTCATGTAGGCAAAGACGCCTCCGAAGTCGCGACCTCGGAACTTGAACTGAACGCTCAGGTTGTGGGCGCCGGGCAGTACGGAGGCGTCGAAGACCTCGAAGCGGGGGTCTTCGAGTTTGCTTGTGAGTTCGACGCGGTTCCCGTCGAGGACGTAGGCCGCATCGACGAGGACGAACTTGTCGCCGAGGTTGTTGACGTGCTCGACGGCGGCGCGAGAGCCGCCGATGGTGCGGCGGAGGATCTGTTCGCGGAGCAGGAAGAGGCGTGACTTGCTGCGAAAGACATCCTGCTTGAAGGCGCCAACGCGGTCTTCGAGCTCTTGGAGCCGGAGGTCATAGTTGACATCTCCGCTGGCGCTGGACGGCGAAGTCTGCGCGTGCGACGCCATCGGCAGCAAGGAGCAGGAGACCGCAAGGATCGCGCGTCCGAGGAGGTTGATGAGGGTTGATTTGGTCATGATTCGATCCGCCGTCACAGGGTTTCTGAGTGGGGTTTCAGTGGGAGAGCGAGGAAGTTGGGCTCCCGTCGCAGATGGGATGCAAACGGGGCAAGGAAGGATTATTGGTATCAACTTCAACCCCACTTTGTTGCACACCTTGGCAGCCATGACAAGTTCTAACTTCGCACGACTGAGACTGAGCGTGTGCGATCGCGCCGCGACCTTCTTGTCGCATCGGGCCTGTTGGCTTGCAATCGCCCTCCTCTTCGTTGGTCCTGCCGCTGGCGCCGCGGACGGGCTCGCTGTTTCTTGTAGGGAGCCATCGATGGAGGCCGCTGGCGTGGCGGTGGTCCGCTGCCACATCGAGGCGGGGGCTGCAGCGGGCGCTTGGAGTGTGCTCGATGGCGGTGAACGGAGGGCGTGCGGCGGTCTCGCGGTTGCGTCGAGGCTCCCCGGCGGAGCGGGCGCGCAGTGCGGAACGCTGGGCGAAGAGGTCTGGTTTTGGGAGCGGTTGACGGCACCGGTGCGCGGTTCGCTGCGCTATCGTTCGTGGTCCAAGGGTGACGCGTGGAGGGTTGAGGGTTCGGCGCTGTTGCCGGATCGGCTGTTCGTTGGGGCGTCCGAGATCACGACTGCCCGTTGGGCAGGGAAGGCTGCAACGGATTACGGGTCGCATCGCGACAGGGGTTGGCTCGGCGGGAGCGTCTTGTTGACACGGCAGGGTCCCGTTAACCTCGTGGCGGAGCGACCGGTGGCCGGATTCGCGGCGCCGGTGCTCGAGGAGCTGAGCCGGTTGCGTGAGTGGGGCCACGGCGGGGCGATCGCCAACGTCCAGCTTCTTGCTGCAGCGCGGCAGGACTACGCCTCAGGCCGGAGCGGGCCGGGCTGGATGGTGCTAGAGTTGGGCGCGGGGGCGAAGGCGGAGCGGGTGCTCGAGGTGGTTCGGCACGAAGTGGCGCATCAGGTTGTGGGCGGTGCGGTTCGGTTTGTTCGATCGGGTGGGGACGTTGGTTGGTTCCTCGAGGGGTTCGCTGAGTATCTTGGTTTCGCGATGAGGCGAGACGAGGTGATGGGGCGTGCTGCCCTCTTCCGTCGGTTTGCTGAGGCCTGCGAGGCTGTGAGCCAGCAAGGTGGGGAGGTATCGGAGTATGATGTCGGATTTTTGTATGCGGCCGCAGTGGATGGCGCGTTGTGGCGGGCTGCTGGGACAGGGCTGAGCGCGAGGCTCGCAGCGTTGGTCGCTGACCAGCGGGGCCCATTGATCTTTGGCGGCCGCGAGGATTTCCTGGGCAAAGAGCCGCGAGCGTCGCTGGTGTCAGCACTCTTGGAGGGCACTGCGGATGCTGGCGCGGGCCGGGCGCGGCGCTGGATGGCGAGCGAGGAGCGGCCCGACGTGAGGGCGCTGGCGGAGGATCTGGGAGTTCGTCTGGCGAAGGAGTCGATTCGGGCACCGGGACTGCCGCTTTCGATGCGAGAGCGACGGGATGGTCTGTTTGAGGTGACCTCCGTTCAACCAGCCACTGCGGAGGCGCTCTCCATCGCGTCAGGCGACCTGGTCTGGCCGTTGGTCCCCTGGTCGGGTAGCGGGGAGGTGAGCTTCGAGGTTTCGCGCGCTCACGGCTGGCAGCGGTTCACGCTTTTGACCGGCATGGTCCAGCGCGAGCGATTTCGCGTGGTCTCTGTGGACGGGGCGGAGGCGCGGTGGTTTGGTGGCCGCTCCACCGGAGCGCAGAGGTGAGCATGCTAGAGCAGTGGACGAGAGAGCTTCGGGAGCAGGTGCTGGCCGACGCGGAGACACCGTCTGGGGTGTTGCGTGCGCTTCGCGGGGGCGCGGAGCTCGAGTCGATCCACCTCGACGCACGCGGGCGTTGGTGGCACGAGGGCGCGGTGTTCACCAACGAGAAGCTGTCGCTGCTGTTTTCGCGGAGCGTGTATCAGACCGAGGGCGGGGTCTGGTTCCTCCGGGTGGGCAGTCAATCCTACCCGATAACGGTTGCCTGCACGGGCTACTTTGCTGAGCGGCTCCTGTCAGAGCGTGCTCTAACACAGCTTGTGCTGACGACGGGGGAGCAGGTGGAGACGGGGTTATCGGGATGGATGACGGACGGCGGCGAGCGGTTGGGGGTTCGGCTGGCCGACGGTCGCGACGTCCGGCTTGTGGGGGCAGCGCATCAGATGGCGGTGTCGTTGGTGGAGTCGACGGAGGATGGTTGGCAGCTGCTTCTTGGACAGGGGATCGGGGCGTTGCAGGCGTGGCCGGAGGTAGCGCGAGGGCTTCGCCTGCCGATGGAGGCCACGCAGGGTTGACCTCCGAGCGGAGCGCGGGTTAGGGGCGCATAGCGCAACCTTTCGCCGAGGCTTAGGTGGTGCGGGCTCGCAGAGGGAGTTTCATGTCGCAGCGAATCGTTGTGGTGGATAGCAGTCGGACGGTCTGCGGTGTGGTCGAATGGGCCTACCACGGGTCTGGGATTGAGGTTCTGCCTGCCCTCACCGGAGGCGAGGCGCTTGCGCTGATTCGGAGGTCGCCGCCGGTTGCGGTGATTGTCTCATACTCGCTTCCCGACATGGAGGCTTCGGCCTTCTGCGCGGCGCTTCGGGGCGACGCAGCCGCGGGCAAGATTCCGATTCTACTGCTTACAGGCGGCTATCACGCGGTGGACACCGCAGCGGTGCTGGCTGCTGGTGCTGACGAGGCGCTCAGGAAGCCTTTCGGAGCCGCGGAGCTGCTGACCAAGGTTCAAGGTGTGCGCGAGGTGGGCACGGCCCGCGGCTACTTTGCCGGAGCGCGCCCCGTTGCTCCGCCTCCCTTGCGTCCGGCTGTGGCACCTCCGCCGCCCGCCGCGCCGCTGATTGCGCCACCGCCCGCGCCGCTGATTGCGCCACCGCCCGCGCCGCTGATTGCGCCACCGCCCGCACCGCTGATTGCGCCACCGCCCGCGCCGCTGATTGCGCCACCGCCCGCGGTACCGTTGATTGCTCCACCGCCCGCGGTGCCGTTGGGTGGAGCGACAGCGGTATCGGCTGCCTTCTCGGCTCCGCCGACGGCTGTTCATCCTGCCGCGGCAGCCGCGGCGGCGTTTGCCGCACCGTCTGGCAACCCGTCGTCGGGGATGCACCGGGCAGCACCGCCGCCGTCAGGACTGCGCACGGAGGAGCGGGAGGCGCTGCTTCGATCGCTGCAGCCAGTTGTACTGGAGCAGGTCAAGGGCGCGCTGCCGGCGATCGTCCGGGAGGTTCTTCCCGCGATGCTCCGCGAGGTGTTGGCAACGGTGATGCGCGAGCAGCTCGGCGCGAAGGTGGAGGAATACTCCAAGCGCCGCGTAGATGATTATGTGGAGCGTGAACTTCCGCAGGCTGCAGAGGCTGCCATCGAGCGCTACCTGAATCGGATTGGCGAGGGTGACGGCGGCGGCCGCGATACTTAGTGTCAGGAGGCGGTCCGCACGGTCCGCGAGGGAGATGGTCGATGAGCGAGTTTTCGAAGGGTTACGATCCGCGAGAGGTTGAGACGCGCTGGTACGAGCGCTGGATGGAAGCGGAGGCCTTCAAGGCGGATGCGCATTCCGACAAGCCAGCCTACACGATTGTGATCCCGCCGCCGAATGTGACCGGGTCGCTGCACATGGGGCATGCGCTCACGAATACGATTCAGGATGTGCTGATTCGATGGAAGCGGATGAGCGGGTTTGAGGCGCTCTGGCTGCCCGGCACCGACCATGCGGGTATCGCGACCCAGATGGTGGTCGAGCGTGACCTCAAGAAGCGGGGGTTGAACCGCAGAGAGATGGGTCGCGAGGCCTTCCTGGAGCACACGTGGCTCTGGAAGGAGAAGTATGGGAACCGGATCTCGATGCAGCTGCGTCGGCTCGGTTCCAGCTTGGACTGGTCGCGGGAGCGGTTCACGATGGACGAGGGTCTGTCGAAGGCGGTGCGCGAGGTCTTTGTGCGGCTCTGGGAGGAGGGGCTCATCTACCAGGATGACCGGCTGGTAAACTGGGACCCGGCTGGCCAGACGGTGCTGAGCGATCTGGAGGTGGAGCAGGAAGAGGAGGATGGGTTCCTCTGGCACATCGCCTACCCCGTGGCTGGCAGTGACGAGCGGTTGGTGGTGGCTACGACGCGTCCCGAGACGCTGCTGGGCGACACGGCGGTTGCGGTCAATCCGGCCGATCCACGGTACCTGCACCTCCACGGCAAGGAGATCGAGCTTCCGCTGACCGACCGACGGATCCCGATCATCGCCGATGGCGAGGCTGCGAGCATGGAGTTCGGCTCGGGTGCAGTGAAGATCACGCCGGCTCATGACTTCAACGACTTCGAGACCGGCCGGCGGCACAATCTTCCTCGGATTGCGGTGCTGGACCTGGATGCGAAGATGAACGGCAACGTTCCGGAGCGGTTCCGTGGTCTCGACCGGTTTGAGGCGCGCAAGCGGATCGTGGAGGAGCTGACGGAGTTGGGGCTTCTTGTGAAGGCGGAGCCTCACAAGTTCATGCCGGCGCGGTCGCAGCGGACGGGTGTGATTGTAGAGCCGCTTTCGGTGGGCAAGCAGTGGTATGTGAAGATGCAGCCGCTTGCGGAGCCTGCGATTGCGGCGGTTCGCGAGGGCAAGATCACCTTTGTGCCCGAGGGGTGGGAGAAGACCTACTACCACTGGATGGAGAACATCCGTGACTGGTGCATCTCGCGTCAGCTCTGGTGGGGCCACCGGATTCCGGCCTGGACCTGCGGCGACTGCGGTACGCTAAGCGTATCGCGCGAAGACCTGCACAGCTGCCCGAAGTGCGGCAGCGCGGCGCTGCGGCAGGACGAGGATGTGCTGGACACCTGGTTCTCGTCGGCGCTCTGGCCCTTCTCGACGCTCGGCTGGCCCGAGCAGACGCCAGACTTGGCGAAGTTCTACCCGACGACGGTGATGGAGACGGGGTTCGACATCATCTTCTTCTGGGTGGCGCGCATGATCTTCATGGGGCTCCACTTCATGGGAGAGGCGCCCTTCTCGACGGTCTTTCTGCACGCGATGGTGCGGGACAAGACCGGTCAGAAGATGTCGAAGACGAAGGGCAATGTCATCGACCCGCTGCACATCATCGATGGTGTGCAGTTGAGCGAGCTGTCGCCCGAGGACCAGCAGACCTACGAGCTGCTCTTCCGCGATTACCCCGACGGTGTGGCCGCGCAGGGCGCCGACGCGCTGCGGTTCACGCTGGCGACCTATGCGGCGGCCGGTCGTGACATCAAGCTCGATGTGAAGCGGGTGGAGGGGTACAAGGCCTTCATCAACAAGTTATGGAATGCGTCGCGGTTTGCGCTGATGAACCTCGAGGGGTTTGACGGGCGGGCAGTGGACTTTGCCTCTCCGGGACTGTCAGCTGCGGACAAGTGGATTGTGACCCGGCTGCATCATGCGGCAGCGAAGGTGGAGTCGAGCCTGCAGGCGTTCGACATCAGCGGCGCAGCGCAGGCGATGTATGAGTTCACCTGGCATGAGCTGTGTGACTGGTACCTCGAGCTTGCGAAGCCGGTGCTGTATGGCGACTTGGGCGACGAGGAGGCACGGGAGTGCAGCCGCGCGGTGCTCTGTTATGTGCTGGACCAAACCTGCCGGCTGCTGCACCCCTTTGTGCCCTTTGTTACGGAGGAGGTCTGGTCGCATCTGCCAACGCAGCGTGCCGAAGGTTCGCTGCTCTGCACGAGCGCCTGGCCGGTGGCTTCGGAGATTCCGACCTTCGAGGCGGAGGCTGCGGAGATTGCGCTGGTGGCTGAGCTGATCACGGGCATCCGACGCGTGCGCGGCGAGAGCGGCGTGCCGGCATCGAAGCTGCTGCCGAAGGTGCTGCTCTTGAGCGATTCGGAGTTGGTGCAGCGTGCCGCGAAGGCAGGGGCTGTCTATCTGCGCCGGATGGCGAAGGCGGAGTCTGTTGAGGTGGTCGCCAGCAATGCTGAGCGTCCGAGCCTTGCGGCGACGACGGTCATGCCGCTGTGCGAGATCGTGATTCCGCTGGAAGGTGTCATCGATTTTGAGGCGGAGGTGATCCGTCTCAAGAAGGAGCTTGCTGGCGTGGAGGTGGATATCGCCTTCTTCGTGAAGAAGCTGTCGAACGAACGGTTTGTGGCCAACGCTCCGGCGGAGGTTGTCGAGACGGATCGCGCCAAATTGCGGGATGCCGAGGGAGCCAAGGAGAAGCTCTTGGAGGGGCTGCGGCGCCTTGAGGGGGCGGTATGATTTCTGCGCTCCGCCTCGCTGTGATGCTGCCCCTGATCGGGCTCGTGCTGGCAAGTTGCGGGCAGAAGCAGGGACCCTCGCTGGTGCCCGAGACGGCGGCGGCGGAGGGTTCTGCGCCCTCAGCGAAGTCGAA